>CAXRIN010000074.1:0-17156 GCA_964230605.1 Flavobacteriaceae bacterium | reverse complement strand
TGGCTCTAATCCTGCTGCATCAAAATTACCCGCCGCATCTATCGATCCATTTACAAACGCATTATTGGTAGCATCCCAAGCTGTCCATCTTCCTCCTGCATCACTTGTTCCCGATAATCCTACTTGGAAAACGGTATCTTTCTTACAGAAATCAAAATCTGCTGTAGTTACCTCTGCTTCCATTGCTGGCTCAATTGTAATATCCACCGAATCAATTCCAAAACAAGCACCCGGTGTTTTGTAGTAAACTCTTACTACTCCATCCTTTAACATCGTTAACTCTCCAGTCCCTGCATCAATCGTTGCAATCGTGGCATCATCAACACTCCAAACACCTCCTGGTGTTGTCCCAGGCTCTGTTGTAATTACTGGATTTGGCGTTTCACTTACACAAAATGGTCCTTGATCATCCGTTACATCTGCACTCTCGTTCGCTTCAACATCTACATCAATACTCGCGGTTGCTTTACACCCCTTAGCATCAACCTCCACCTCATAAGTATGCGTCCCTGTAGTAGTTACCCCATCAGTCACACTATCAGTCCCCACACCTGCATTACTCCATACATAAGTCACTGGGTAACCAGCTGATTCATCAACATGAGTCTCTAATTCATAAGCCTCTCCCTCACAGTAAACTGCCTTGAATGGTGCTTTACCAATCGAATCAATAACTGGTAATGGGTTACGAATGAATTGAGCGGAGTCTGATTCTTTTGCACAATTATCAATATTACCTGTCTCCGCAATTAAATACCTATACCAATAACCACTATCAGGTACATTAGTTAATACTACCTGACCACCAGCTACAACGCCTGTTTCACCAGCTACATCCGTCCAAGTTGTTCCGCCATCATTACTTTCTTGCCATTTAAAATCTAACCCATTTGTTAAACCAGCTACAGAGACTACCTCTCCATTATCAGGAGCACAAACCTCTAAAGTCGAAGCTGCAACATCAATTGTTGGATCATCAGCGGGTTTATCACAGCACCCTTGAACATCAATTTGCTTAGGCTCAAAACATTGAACAGGCGAATCCTCTAAAACATGAGAAACCTCAATTCCAGATGCCTGACCACCATTAAACGAAATACTCCCAACTGTACTATTCTCAGGAGTGAGAGGTCGAATATCAGCCCACGAAGGTTTACTTACTTCAATTGTATAAGTCCCTGCTGCAACAACCCAATCAGCAGGAACCCCAGTTACAAGTTCCTCAGACCCTGCTGGACCAGTAAAATTAACAACAACAGGAGTACCAACTGTAGCTCCTCCAGCATCTTTTAATGTAAAAGTAAAATCACCATTTCTATCAGCACTAGACCATCCATTACCGAAACCTGCTTGAACCTGATTTATCGAAGCGACCCCTTCAGCAACAACGAATTGGGTATTACCACTCGCCGTTTGCCAATTCCCAACTGATCGTGGATCACTAACATTACTTAAAGTAACGTCACCAGCTGGAGCAACCCAATAAGTAGTATTAGGATCTGCAACAAAAGTCGGACCAACACCTAGCAAATTACCTCCTGAATTAGGATCAGCATCATACCATTTATACTGACCAGAAGAAGATCCGGTACCTGTTAAAGTAGGATTCGGACAAGACGAATAATCTATTGTTGCATTCGGTCTTTCAATTGGATAGGTCTCAACCTCAAAATCAACATCCCTTTCTCTTCCGCACTCATCAGTTATTGTTGCAACAATATAAGTTGTCCCTACATTTGACATTGTCATAGAAAACGAGGAGCCACCTTGCTGGGTTTTAGAATTAGCTCCAGTAGCCTCCCAGTCAACATTTGCAGCGATGGCACCAGAAACCTCTAACTCAAAATTAACAGCATCACCCTCACAGACTTGAGTTTCTTTTAACTCAACACCATCAACTAAAAGTTTAGGAGAAGCAACAACTAAGGATTTTAAAAATGTAGGCATATCCATGTTTACCCATTGATCTTCATCGGTTGAACCATAACTAGCTTTAGTTGCTTGATACCAATTATTATCCATAACTCCTCCACCATTAGGATTCGTTATCCGGCCTATTTTACCCTTACCCGCATTCCCATAAGCTTCAGGAATAGCATAATAAATATTACCATCTGGCCCTAACTGAAGATGCCCTCCTCTCATACCTCCTGTATTCCCCATTAAGGTTGGAGAACCAAATCCTGTTGGAGTAACATCCATTCGGTAAATCTTTCCAGGGTTATTATTATCCTGTCCAGTAAGAACATAAGCATAATTACCATCAGGTGAAAATTCGACACTATATGCAGAAGACAAACCTGTTGTTATAGTATTTTTGTGGGTAATCTGCCCTGTCTTAGGATCAAAATCAAAAAGCATAACCTTATCACCCATTGCATAGGACATCTGGGTATAGCAACCATTGAATTTCAATGTTCCAATAGCATCATATTTAGGAGGATAAGACGAAATACAATCAAAATCAGGACCTCCATTCGAACTACTTGATTTAGAAATACCAGAGGCATCAACAGAATAAGTTACAAAAGTATTGTTACACATTTCATGTGAAATCCACCAGTATTCATCAGAAACACTTCCATCGGGATTTATCTTAGGTACCCCTGTTTGACTTTGAGTTAAATCTTTTTGCAAATCTTTAGGTCCCGTAATTGTTAAATTCCCAGCACCTGTACCGTTAGTCTTAACAGTATAATATTGAGCCATTGGCGTAGAAGAATTAGCACCACCTTCCCTAAGGACCGTAAGATAATATTCATCAGTTTTCCCGGGAATAGGAATAACCATAGTTCCATTCGAAACATCCCAAGTGTTTGCTGGCAAATTAAATACAGAATTTTCTCCTCCGTCGTAAATATTATCACCAACTACAGCAAACAATAAATTTCCATTTTCATCCGTAATTGCAGTTGAACCTTCAGTTAAGTCACCTCCAATACTAATCCCATTCCCTGCAACAGCGGTTCCTGAAGAAAAATCAATAGAAATATTATTACCTACATACCATACATCGGCTTGTGAATTAACCTTAATATTTAATAGAAAAATAAATATTGATATAAAAAGTATCTGTATCCTTAACCCCATAATATTAAATTCTGTCTGTAGAACAATCTAACAAAAGGATTGTTACAGAAATTCGAAACAAAATTAACCTTTTAAATCCACTCGTTAAATTCTCAGCATGAGAAATAAAACATCTTATTAAAATCAAATGAAAAAAGTAAAAAAGGAATATGATTTACTAAATCTTGAGTCTTGCATCAGCTGTTACCGATTGGTCGACAAACGCACTATCTAAAAACTTATGATATGCTGCAATACCAATCATAGCAGCATTATCTGTACAAAACTGAAAATCAGGAATAAAAACTTGCCATCCAAAATGATTTTCAAGCAACCTATTTCTAAGTTCAGAATTAGCTGAAACACCGCCGGCAATTGCAATCTTATTAATTCCTGTTTTATTAGATGCTATTTTGATTTTTTTAATCAGAATATCTATTATCGTTTTTTGAACAGAAGCGCAGATATCATTTAAATTCTCTGCGACAAAGTTTTCATTTTGACGTACCTCCTTTTGAAGAAAACGAAGTACTTGTGTTTTTAATCCACTAAAGCTAAACTCTAAATCGCCAACTTTTGGATGGGTGAATACGAACTTATTGGGATCACCTTCTTTTGCATACTTATCGATTAATGGGCCTCCAGGATAAGGCAATCCCATTATTTTTGAAATTTTATCGAAAGCCTCTCCTGCAGCATCATCAATTGTCTCCCCAATCACCTCCATTTGTAGTGCTGATTTAACAACTACTAATTGGGTATGACCTCCTGATACAGTAAGACATAAAAAAGGAAATTCAGGCGTTGGAGATTCGTCATCAATCAAATGAGCGAGAATATGCGCTTCCATATGATTTACTTCAATCATTGGTTTATTTAAGGCCAATGAAAGCGATTTGGCAAAAGAAACACCGACTAACAAAGAACCTAACAAGCCGGGCCCTCTAGTAAAAGCAATTGCATTCAAATCCAACTTATCAACTCCTGCCTTTTTTAAAGCTGCATCAACAACTGGAATAATATTTTTTTGATGCGCCCTAGAAGCTAATTCTGGAACTACTCCACCGTATTCTTCATGAACTTTCTGGGTAGAAACCACATTGCTCAATACTTTCCTACCTGACAAAACAGCAGCGGAAGTATCATCACAAGAAGACTCGATTGATAAAATAATAGGCTCCATTTTAAGTAGTCCAGATTGACCAAGCTTTTTCTGCTTGAAGCTTCAACATACCTAATCCATTCTGAGTAATCGCTCCCTTCTCAGCACCTTTTTTCATAAAAAGTGTTTCAGCAGGATTATAGATTAAATCATAAAGCAAATTGTTCTCATTTAAAAATTCATATGGAATATCAGGGCAAGCATCAACTTTTGGATGCATACCTAATGGAGTTGAATTTACAATTACAGGAAAATCCTTAACTGCAAATTCATTTAACTCGATATAACTTCTTTCATTTTCAGATTCAGGATTTCTAGAAACATAAAGCACTGAAAGACCGATCTTTTTCAAAACATATTCTACAGCCTTTGCCGCACCACCGGTCCCTAGAATTAAAGCCTTATAATGATTCACTTTAAGCAACGGCTTTAAAGTCTCCCTAAAACCATAAATATCAGTATTGAAGCCTTTAAGTTTTACTGAGCCATCAACTGATCTTATAACTTTAATAGTGTTTACAGCGCCAATTTCTTTAGCTTCATCATCCAACTCATCTAAGTAAGGAATAATTTGCTCTTTGTAGGGAATTGTAACATTTAACCCTAATATCTCAGGATTGTTTTTAATCACATTTGGAAAATCTTCAATTCGTGGAATTTCAAAATTCTCGTATGTATATCCTGAGATACCTTCATTCTTAAATTTCTCAGCGAAGTACCTTGCTGAAAAACTATGAGTTAAAGGATAACCGATTAAACCTAATTTTTTAATGCTCATTTTTAAACTTATTTCCTACGAATTCTAATCCGAAAACTAGTGCAAAACCTATTATTGAAAATCCGATTGCATAAAAAACAAATCCATCCATTTTATACATTTCTTCAAATGCAGATGGACTTATATTACCTGTAACTGTTGGAATTATTTTCCCTTCTGAATTTGTCCTGGTATCGAGAACTTCTTTCCACGGCCAAATTTTATTCAGCGATCCAATCATGAATCCAGTTAACGTAGCAAGTGTTATGTTTTCATGATTTTTAAATAGCCAAGATAAAATACGAGAAAAAGAAAGCAAACCTACTAAACATCCCAAAGCAAAAACCCCAACAGGAATCCCAACATTGATCAACTCACCGAAATCACTCGCTTTTAAAGCTGAAACTGCAGATTTTATCATCCACATCACAGGTTGATAAGCACCTAGCAAAACCAATATAAAACTTCCCGAAATTCCTGGAAGAATCATCGCTGAGATAGCCAATGCTCCAGCAAAGAATAAAAACAATGTACCATCATTATTTTCAGCCACATTCGCTATTGTAACATAATATGCAATTGCTCCTCCAATTAACAGACCTAAAACCTCACCAACTTTCCAACCTTTTACTTGTTTAGCTATGTATATAACAGAAGCAACTATTAACCCAAAGAAAAAACTCCACAAAGCTATTTTCTCTCCTGTTTGCCCCTCCTGCTCAAGAATACCACTAATGATACTTGCAAGTGATATTATGCTTGATGCAATTCCTGCAAAAAGAGCAAGGATAAACGTACCATTAACTTTTTTCCAAAAAGAAACTAGACCATCTTTTTTAATGGATTTAATATTCTCCAGATTAAAAGCTTTAATTGTATTTAATAACTCTTCATAAACACCTGATATAAAAGCTATCGTACCACCAGAAACACCTGGCACCACATCTGCTGCCCCCATTGCAATACCTCTAAGATAAATCCCCAGATACCCTAATAAATTCCTTTTTTCAAACGCCATTTCGCAACAATAAAAAACCGCCCAAAAAGGGCGGCTTAAAATAATTTATTTAATTTTTTAATATTGCTCCATTTCTGGATCAATCTCAT
Organism: Flavobacteriaceae bacterium; assembly: GCA_964230605.1. Classification (GTDB taxonomy): domain Bacteria; phylum Bacteroidota; class Bacteroidia; order Flavobacteriales_C. The sequence goes on along the minus strand of CAXRIN010000074.1, from coordinate 11,061 downwards.
CTGCCCAAGCCAAAATCCCTCCTTCTAAATTGTAAAGGTTATCATAACCAAAATTTTGCTCAAGCGCTTGAATTACATTAGCAGATCGTCTTCCACTCTTACAGTGAACAACTACTTTTTTATCTTTTGAAATTTCATTGTATCTGCTCATAATTTGACTCATCGGTATTTCATCACCTCCAAGTGAACAAATAGCAAATTCATTTGGCTCACGAACATCCACTAATTGGAAGTCTTCACCATTATCTCTCATTTCTTTTAATTCTTCAACTGATACTTCTTTCATTGTCGATAAAGTTTGACTCAAAATTAAAACTAATCTCTATATAAATCTATTAATTCTAACAGGTTTTGATTGTTTTTAGCATTTGGATAATATGAAAAGATTTTATCATGGCCTTTGTAATTCATCGTCAACGCTAATTCAAAACATTGATAAGCTTGTTGATACTTCCCTTGCTTTAACAAATGAGAGGTTTTAAAGTACAACAAACTAGCGTTACTTGAGAATTTACCTGTTGCCTCAGACAATGCATCAGTAACTATATTAGGAGATAAATGCCTGTCTAAAAGAAGTAAATAATCTAAATACAACGACAAATCAGTCTCATCTAATTTAACAGCTTTTCTCATAGAAGAAATACTTTCTTCTATATATCCAAGACGCTCTTCGATTTCAGAAGCTGTGTACCAAAAATCTGGATCTTCATCATCTAACTCCAAAGCTTTACCAATTGAAGCATAGGCTTCGTTTGAACGCCCTAATCCATCTTGACAAATTGCAACACCCAACCATGCTTCAGCATAATCTTCATTTTGCGCAATAGATTTTTTGTAAAACTCAATCGCCTTATCAAACTCCTTCTTTCTCTCGTAACACTCACCGATGTAAGCATACGTAATAAAAGTTGGTGTTTCATATTCAAAAGTCTCCTTGTAAACCTCTATAGCTTCATCATACTTTTCACAAGTAGCCAAAGTATTTGCTTTGTTGAAATAGGCTGATGCAAATTCAGGATTGATAATAATGGCATAATCATAAGCTTCTATTGCCTTTTCCCAATTTTCAACTTTAACATATGCTCCCGCTAAATTGAACCATAAAGACTCACAATATGGTGCATCATCAATTAATTGATTGTAAAAATGTATCACTTCTTTAAAATTCGATGTGCATTCAAAACACATATTTAACTCAAACAAAGCAATGTCATTTTCAGGATTTTCTCGGAGACAAAGTTTGAAATACTTTATAGCTTCTTCATAATCAAGATTTCTTTGATACTCAGAAGCGATGAAGTGATACACCTCATCTTTAAATTCCGCATGGTCTAAACATTTTTTAAAGCAAGCTATGGCTTTTTCGCTCATTTTAAGCTTGCTTAAAACAGTCCCTTTAACAAGTAACAGCTCAACATTGTAAGGCTCAAATAACTCTACTTCCTCAACAAGTGACAAAGCGTCTTTATATTTTAAAAAACCTACTAGAACTTGAGCGGTAAGGATTTTAAGCTCAACATTTGTTGGATGAAGGCTCATTGCATACTGAACTACACTTTGGGCTTGAATGTAATCAGATTTCAATAAATAATACTCGATTATATCCTGAAACTCCTCACAATCAAAATAGTAATGTTGCTGATTAGCAACCATAGACTCGAACCTGTTAACAGCATTCAAAGCTTCTCTATGGTCGTCTGATGAGTCAAAAAATTCCATTGGCTTAACTTGTTCTATAAATCTGTTTATTTATTCTAACATTAACAACAACTCTCGTTGTTTATTATCCACAAAATTTTTGTTAGTAATTAATCCATCAACATAATTCACGCTCATTCAATAATTTAGACACCTAAATCATCTGTTAAAAAATAACATGAATGGTAATAAGGTTTGTTTTTCTTAATTTGCGCGCAAACTAAAGCAAGTAAAGTGACATTAATTAAATCTATTTCAGGAATTAGAGGTACAATTGGAGGTAAACCAGGAGAAGGATTAAGCCCTTTAGACGTTGTTAAATTCACAAGCGCTTATGCTGAATGGCTTAAAAACCAGAACACTGGCAAACTGAAAGTTGTTGTTGGTAGAGACGCAAGAATAAGTGGATTAATGGTTGAAAACCTCGTAGTTTCTACCCTTTCAGGAATGGGGATTGATGTTATAAACCTTGGCCTTTCCACTACTCCAACTGTTGAAGTTGCTGTTCCTTTAGAAAAAGCTAATGGCGGAATCATTCTTACAGCATCTCATAACCCGAAACAATGGAATGCTTTGAAACTTTTAAATGCCAAAGGTGAATTTATTTCAGGTGAAGACGGACAAGAACTACTTGAAATAGCAGATAAAGAAGACTTTAGCTATTCTGATGTTGATAACCTTGGAAGTATTACGGAGAACAATAAATATTTCGACATACACATTGAAGAAGTAATCAAACATGAACTTGTTGATGTGAATGCAATAAAATCAGCAAATTTCAAAGTTGCTATTGACGCTGTTAATTCAACAGGTGGTTTGGTACTTCCTAAGCTTTTGAAAGCTTTAGGAGTAAAAACAATTTATGAATTATACTGCGAACCAAACGGTCATTTCCCACATAACCCAGAACCCCTTCCAGAAAATTTAATTGAGATTTCAAAAACTGTTATTGAAAACAAAGCAGATATTGGAGTTGTTGTTGACCCAGATGTAGACAGACTTGCATTGGTTTGTGAAGATGGAAGCATGTTTGGTGAGGAATACACCCTAGTTGCCGTTGCTGACTATATCCTTTCTCAAAGAAAAGGTAATACAGTTTCCAACATGTCTAGTACTAGAGCACTAAGAGACGTCACAGAAAAAGCCGGTGGACAATACTTTCCAGCAGCTGTTGGCGAAGTGAATGTTGTAAACCAAATGAAAGCTCAAAATGCAGTTATTGGTGGAGAAGGAAACGGAGGCGTGATTTTTCCTGATCTTCATTATGGTAGAGATGCATTAATTGGAATTGCATTGATTTTAACTCACATGGCAAAAACTGGAAAGTCTGCTAAAACGTTAAGAGAAAGCTACCCTAGCTACCACATAAGTAAGAACAAAATTGAATTGACTCCTGAAATCGATGTTGATTTAATTCTTGAAAAAATGGAAGCTAAGTATGCCCACGAAAATGTTAATACAGTTGACGGTGTCAAAATAGACTTTGCTGAAGAATGGGTTCATTTAAGAAAATCGAATACTGAACCGATTATTAGAATTTATTCAGAAAGTGCTAATGAACAAAAAGCCGAGGAATTAGCTCAAAAAATCATTGGAGAAATCAAAGAAATAATTGCCTAGATACCAGTCCATAGACCATAGTCAATAGACCATGGAGCTTTAACTATGAACAAAATTTATTTAGATAATGCGGCTACCACTCCTCTTTCTATAGAGGTTGCTGAGGTTATGCATGAAGCTAATTTAAATTTAATAGGCAACCCTTCATCTATTCATTCTTTCGGTAGAAGTATTCGCGCTAAAATTGAAATGGCGCGAAAAAACATTGCAAAAACTATAAATGCAGAATCAAGTGAAATTATTTTCACTTCAGGTGGAACAGAGGCAGATAATGCTGTTTTTTCTTTTGCAATAGATTTAGGAGTTGAACGAATCATCACATCTCCAATAGAACATTACGCTGTTTTAAATCCAGTTTCTCAACTTGAAGACAAACTACAAATAGATTATGTTCAAGTTAATCAACAAGGAGATATTGACATATCTCATTTGCAAAAATTACTTGCTAGTGATAAAAAAACTCTAGTTAGTTTAATGCATGTTAATAATGAAATCGGCAATATATTACCACTTCAAGAAGTTGCTATCATATGCAAAAACAACAACGCCTACTTTCATTCGGATACAGTCCAGAGTTTACCATATTTTGATATTGATGTAAAAGAGCTTGGAATTGATTTCTTAAGTTGTTCTGCTCATAAATTCCATGGACCGAAAGGTGTTGGTTTTGTATATATAAATCAAGAATTAGAAGTAAAACCATTTATTGCTGGAGGCAGTCAAGAAAAAGGACTACGCGGAGGAACTGAAAACCCATCCGGAATTCTAGGAATGGAGAAAGCTTTAATCGAAGCGAAGCTATATCAATCGGAAAACATCAAAAAAATACAGGAGTTAAAGGATTATTTAGTAAATCAGTTAAATGAACATAATCTTGATTTTAGTAAAAATGGGAATTGGAATAGCAGTTCACCAGCAATAGCCAATCTTTCATTTAATACAGACAGAGATGTTTCAATGCTGCTTTTTAATCTAGATTTGGCAGGTGTTGCGATAAGTGGTGGTAGCGCATGTACGTCAGGAAGTAACAAAGGATCTCATGTTTTACAAGCCATGGGTGTCCCAATGAATAAACCCGCCATCCGAGTTTCCTTCTCTAAATATTCAAAAAAAGAAGAGATTGACGCTTTTGCAATTATATTATCTCAATTACTATCAAAATGAGAAGACAAGCAATTGAATTAATCAATAAAGCACTCAAAGAAGATCCTAAAGGAGAAGCAATCGTTTATTCAGAACAATGTTTTGAATGGTTAAAAAAGATTAAACCGGATTATTCAGAAGCTCAAGAGCTAGCCGCAAGGTGCCAACATTTCAGAAGATGGGAAATTTCACGTTCTGAGTTTCCTATGGATAAAAAAGGTTATTATCAATGGAGAATTAAATTATACAACTACCAAGCAGAAAAAGCAGCAGATCTTCTTTCGGAATTAGGTTATTCAACTGAAGTTATTAATGAAGTAAAGTCAATGATAGCCAAAAAAGACCTAAGAAAAGATGCGAATTCTCAGCTAATTGAAGATGTAGCGTGTTTAGTATTTCTAGAAAATTACATTCAACCATTTTCAGCAACAAAAGATTACTCTGAGGAAAAGTGGATTAAAATAATTCAAAAAACTTGGGGGAAGATGTCAGAGAAAGCTCATAAATTTGCCTTAGAAATAAACTACCCTGCCTCTATTTTAAATCTTATACAAAAAGCATTAGCGTAAAAAAGATAATCATGATTCAAAGAATTCAATCACTATACTTACTTGTTGGTTCAATTGTACAAGTTTTATTTGCAACAGGAACATACTACACTTTTAATGCACTAGAATCTTCATACAAAGTGACGGGATCAGGAATTTACAATAACGCCGGGGAGAAAACTGATGGAGATATGAAAACGCTAATTCTGGGAATAGGCATAGCGGCATTGTCAATTGTTACTATTTTCCTTTTTAAGAACAGAAAACAACAAATGAAATTCGCAAGAATATGTGCATTGCTTACAATAGCTGAAATAATATTCCTTGTTATCTCTTATTTCAATGTTAAAGAAATAGCTGAAAGTGAAATTTCAATTGGATTTGCTTCTTTTATTTTACCGTTATCTACAATATTATTTTTGTTAGCTGCTAAATCTATTAAAAAAGATGACGAATTAGTAAGATCTATAGATAGAATCAGATAAACTAAAGGCTTCTAAACCCTTATTTCTATTGACTTTTTTAAAAACATTTTGTTTTTGAAAAAAAAATAAAAAAATAGCAATCTGCTAATGATATTATTTATATCATTGTATACAGAAACAATTCAGCGAGCTCTCGCAGAATAATTTCCCCAAGTTTTTTTTCATATTGAAATATTACAATAATCAATCGAATTTTATATGTACAGCATTTTGGATTTAAACAAAAAGCTAGTTGCTGATTTGCGCGAAATTGCAACTGTTCTTCAAATTAACGGAGCCGACAAACTAAAAAAAGGTGAATTAATTGAAGCTATTCTTGATGAGCAAAACAAGCATCAATCAACCGATGCAGCTGAATCATCTTCTGATGAGCCCAAAAAGAAAAGAAAAAGAGATAGAGTTGAAAAAAGTAATTCTGGCGAAGAAACAGAATCAGCAACAGAAACTACTTCAGTAGCTGAAAAACCAAAAGAAGCTGTCTCGGAGGAAACGAAAGAAAGACCTGAAAGAAAAGAAAACCAGGATCGAGGCGAACGCAGAGAGCAAAAATTCGAAAGAAGAGAAAGAAACAATACTCCTAGAGGGGAAAAAGATTTCAACAAAGAAAATAATAACGAAAGAAAATCATCTGAACCACTTTATAACTTTGATGGAGTTGTTGATAGCGAAGGGGTTTTAGAAGTTATGCCTGACGGTTATGGATTTCTTAGATCATCAGACTTCAACTACCTTTCTTCTCCTGATGACATTTATGTATCACAAACTCAAATTAAGTTATTTGGTTTAAAAACAGGTGATACTGTTGTTGGAATGATTCGTCCTCCAAAAGAAGGAGAGAAATATTTCCCTCTTGTAAAAGTAAAAGAGATTAATGGTAGAGAACCTGACGTTGTAAGAGATCGAGTCCCCTTCGATTACCTAACTCCTTTATTCCCAGAGGAAAAATTCACTTTAGTTAAAGGACAGAAACAATCGATTTCAATGAGAATATTAGACATGTTTGCACCTATTGGTAAAGGGCAAAGAGGTTTAATTGTCTCTCAACCTAAATCAGGAAAAACTATGTTACTGAAAGAAGTGGCCAACTCAATTGCTGAGAACCACCCAGAAGTATACATGATTGTTTTATTGATTGATGAAAGACCTGAAGAGGTAACTGATATGGCTAGATCAGTAAATGCAGAAGTTGTGGCTTCTACATTTGATGAACCAGCTGAAAAACATGTAAAAGTTGCGAATTTAGTTTTAGAGAAAGCTAAAAGAATGACAGAATGTGGTCATGATGTAGTTATTTTACTTGACTCAATTACTCGTTTAGCAAGAGCTTACAATACCGTTTCACCTGCATCTGGAAAAGTACTTTCTGGAGGGGTTGATGCAAACGCACTTCACAAACCAAAAAGATTCTTTGGTGCTGCTCGTAAAATTGAAAATGGTGGTTCGTTAACAATACTAGCTACCGCTTTAGTTGATACTGGATCTAAGATGGACGAAGTAATCTTTGAAGAATTCAAAGGTACCGGTAACATGGAATTACAGTTAGATAGAAAATTAGCCAACAAACGCCTTTACCCAGCTATCGATCTTACGTTATCTTCAACTCGTAGAGACGACTTATTAATGGACCAGCATGCTATTAAACGTATTTGGGCATTAAGAAAATTCTTAGCAGATATGACAGCTCAAGAAGCGATGGAGTTCTTACAAGAAAGAATTCGTCATACACAAAACAACGACGAGTTCTTAATCTCAATGAATAGTTAATTGAAAATTAGATATTGAAAAGGCATCCAGTTGGATGCCTTTTTTATTGCCCTATTCCCTACTCTAACAGCTATTAACTATCTTTGCATCATGAAAAGAGTTGTTGTAGGACTAAGTGGCGGAGTTGATTCAAGCGTCTCTGCATACCTTCTGAAGGAACAAGGCTATGACGTTATAGGGCTTTTCATGAAAAACTGGCACGACGCCTCTGTTACGCTTGAAGCAGAATGTCCATGGATAGAAGATTCTACAGATGCCTTACTAGTTGCTGAAAAACTAGGAATTCCTTTTCAAGTAATTGATTTCTCCGAGGTTTACAAAGAACGAATAGTTGATTACATGTTCAATGAGTACGAAAAAGGCCGAACGCCTAACCCGGATGTTCTTTGTAATCGAGAAATTAAATTCGACGTATTTCTTGATAAATGTTTAGAATTAGGCGCTGATTTCGTTGCTACTGGACATTACTGTCAAAAATCAAGCATCGAATCAAACGGCAAAACTATTTACCAGTTGAAAGCCGGAGCTGATAAAAATAAAGACCAAAGTTATTTTCTTTGTCAGTTAAGTCAAGAACAATTATCAAGAGCTCTTTTTCCTATTGGTCATTTACAAAAGCCAGAAGTAAGAAAAATAGCAGAGGAACAAGGGTTAGTTACGGCAAACAAAAAGGATTCACAAGGCTTATGCTTTATTGGCAAAGTCCATTTACCTGAATTCCTACAACAACAATTAAATGCCAAAAAGGGAGATATAATTGAAATTCCCAAAAACTCAAACATTTACCACACTGAGGAAACAGAAGATATTAACATTCTAACTGCTCCACATATTCATAACAGAGAGGATGGAATTGTTGTTGGTGAACATAATGGCGCTCACTTCTTTACAATTGGCCAAAGAAAAGGTCTTGGTGTTGGAGGAAAAATAGAGCCTCTATTCGTTATTGGTACTGATGTAAACGAAAACGTTGTTTACACTGGTCAAGGACATGACCATCCAGGATTAAACAGAAGAGGTTTATTTATCTCATCAGACGAAGTCCATTGGATTAGAGAAGACTTAAGAATGAATCCAGGCGAAGAAAAACAATTACTAACCAGAATTAGATATCGTCAACATTTATCACCTGCAACGTTAAAAATAAAAGAAGAGGGTCTTTATATCATTTTCCACGAAATTCAAAGAGGTGTTGCTGCAGGGCAATTTGCAGCATGGTACGATGGAGATGAATTAATTGGATCGGGAGTAATTTCTTAACTTAAATATCACAAACACAATCATCCGAGCATTCTTCTTCCCACGTTTTACAAAACCCTTCTGAACAATCGTAAATTTTTCTTGATTTTACAGGACCAACGTATAAATGCAGACTCACTGATCGAGATTCATAGTTATTAATGTATTTATGAATTCCCGTTTTATGAAAAAATGAGAATTCTCCTACCTCTACACCTATCGAACTTACCTTAACTAAACCAGTTCCGTTATCACTTAACAAGTATTTCTCTTCTTTAAGTGAACCACAAATTGGATGAATCCAAGCCATCGCTTCACCATAATCATGAATTCTAGTTTCTTGCCCCTGCTCCCAACACATAACCATTAACTCAAAATCCTCAGTTCTAGCTAAACAGTTTCTTGTGTATTTCTTTTCACTCCAAGTAAAATAACTTTCAAACGCCTCTCGGGTAATATCCATTCTTTGTAAAACCTCGAAATAACCAAACTTTGATTTTACATTTTTTAATTCTGACACTAACTGCTCTGGAGTATGAATGTTTTTTATAATCATAGAAAAGATTTTAGAGTTTTAATCTACAAAAAAATATTGCTAAAAAAGCTGAATCAAATCATAAATTGAACAATTTTCAGAAATGTTAATTAGTCCTATTCAATTGTTAATAATTAGACATTTTGTAAGGATTAGAAAATTGCACCTTCGGTTATATTTGTAGACACTAAATTGCAGAGAAATGAATTTTATTGTATCCAGTGCTTCTTTACTAAAGCAACTTTCTTTAATCCAAGGAGTTTTAAACTCAAGTAATACACTTCCAATCCTAGATAACTTCTTATTTGAAATTAAAGGTTCAGATTTAAAAGTTTCTGCCTCTGATTTGGAAACAACAATGAGCTCAAAACTTTCAGTGGAATCAAAAGAAGATGGACTTATTGCTATCCCTGCTAAAATGTTGATTGATATACTTAAAAACTTGTCGGATCACCCAATTAAATTTTCAGTAGATAAAGGGAATTTTCAAATTGAAATATCTTCAGACTATGGAAAATACAAATTAAGTGGACATAGTGGAGAAGAATTTCCAAAAGTACCAGAAATCGAACAATCAAACTCTTTAACCCTTGCTTCAGAAGTCATTTCAAGAGCAATAAGCAAATCATTATTTGCAGCTGGAAATGATGAATTAAGACCAGTAATGAGCGGTGTTTTCTGTGAACTAAATTCGGACAATTTAACTTTTGTTGCTACTGATGCACATAAACTAGTTAGATATAGAAGACTAGATGCAAAAAGCGAAAACTCTACTTCGTTTATTCTGCCTAGCAAACCTCTTAACTTGTTAAAGAATTGTTTAAACAGCAATCCCGAAACAACGATTGAATACAATCAAAACAATGCTTTCTTTACAATTGGAGATATTCACTTGGTTTGTAGATTAGTTGAAGGTAAATATCCTAACTACGAGGCTGTAATTCCTAAAGAGAACCCTAATAAATTAACCATAGACAGAAGTTTACTTTTAAACTCTGTAAAACGTGTTGCTATTTTCGCTAATAAAACAACACATCAGGTTAACTTAAAACTTGCTGGAAGTTCTCTAAATATATCAGCTGAAGATTTAGACTTCGCGAATAAAGCGGATGAAAAGTTAACTTGTAGCTACTCTGGAGAAGACATGGAGATTGGATTCAACTCAAAATTCCTTATTGAAATGCTAAACAACATTGATACTGATGAAGTAACAATTGAAATGAGCGACCCAAGTAGAGCTGGATTAATTTTACCTGAATCAAGCGAAGCTTCTGAAGAAGATATTTTAATGCTAGTTATGCCAGTAATGGTTAACTAATTTATAACAGAACCAAAAAAAGAAAAGCTGAATCCTTCGATTCAGCTTTTCTTTTTTTTTTGCATCTTGCATAAGTATCGTGATAGATTAACCATTACAGCAAAACGTTAATACGCGCCCACAGCACGTTTCAACATTTAGAAATCATCTAAAACCTCTACTCTTTTTGATTTTACGAGTAACTTCCTTTTTATTTTGAAAAGATGATTGGCAGATACTAAACCTAAAGCATTTACAAGTGCACCTAGTAGTATTAAGGCCAAGCCTCCTGCTATTATTGGAACTAATTCACCCCAAATCCAATCTAATTTATTTTCTGAAATCATTCCGACAATAGCAGAACCGATAGTAAACCAGAATCCTGAAATAAATGAAATACCCCAGAGCGAATCATATTTCAAATACTTTCTCAATATATACAAGGATGTAATCCAATTACTTAAAACAGCACCTATATAAACGGAAAGAATAGATAAAACGGTAATAGCAACGAGAACAAAGTCAGAGTATTTAGTCTGAAAAAGCTTTAAGATTAAAAGAAAACTGAATAAAATGACAACAGTTAAAAATCCAAATAATAAAATCTGATTCCCCACAATTATACCTAAACCGTAAGTTGAGTACGGAGTGAACACCTTTCTTTACAGAAAAGATTGGTTATGAATATTTTAAGGTTTATTGAAGAGTTTCCAGATGAACACAGTTGTATCA
>CAXRIN010000073.1:0-12985 GCA_964230605.1 Flavobacteriaceae bacterium | reverse complement strand
AAATGAGTGATACAACTGTGTTCATCTGGAAACTCTTCAATAAACCTTAAAATATTCATAACCAATCTTTTCTGTAAAGAAAGGTGTTCACTCCGTACTCAACTTACGGTTTAGGTATAATTGTGGGGAATCAGTTAATTATTTCTCAAAAAAGCAATTACGCAGTTAAATGTATCAAGTTTCGGTTTACCATCAAAAATTTACCAAAATTGTTTTTAACACTATAACCTGTAAATCAATCACTTTAAACCTTAAAAAAAGGAAATTGTATATGAATTTAAAAGAATTGTATACCGCATCAAAACACCTAAAGGGGTGAAAACTGATTTTTTAATGAGTTTATATTAGCTTAATTAATCTGAAAATCAATGATTTAAAATTAGGTTTGGATGATTTTTAAATATTGGTTTGGGCGGTGTTTTGGTTTTTTCTGCTACGTTATTCTGTTTTTTCTGCTATACTCAATAGCTTTTGTAGCAGAAAAACCCTATTAGAAACAACGCCAACAATGCTTTAACCGATTGATTTAAGTTCATTACTGAAAATCTTGTTTTTATTGTCCTCCTGAGCCTGTCGAAGGGCTACTTTCCTGCAGATACCGAAGCCGATTCCTGTTGTTGGATGAGTTGTAACAATTGTTGCACTTGGGGCTTTAGGATTGTGATAACTCTAATAACCAATCAAAAACGTTTATATGCTTTACACCATTCCTATCTTGCGTAAACGAATCTGTTGTTAACAAACACTTTGGATAATTGTCTCTAATTTTTTCCAAGGAACGGAACTCACGTTCGGCAGTGTCTTCTGAACTTAATTGCCAAGCAACCTGATAATACTCAATATCTCCTACAGCATTTTTACAAACAAAATCCACCTCAGTATTCCTGGAGGTTCCAGTCCATACTTTAAAACCTCTTCTTAAAAGCTCCAAGTAAACTACATTTTCTAAAATATGTCCTCTCTCCGTTGTTCTTTCCTTTCCTCGTAACACATTCAACAAGCCGCTATCTACCAAATAATATTTTTCCTGAGTTGCAAGTTGCTTTTTTCCTTTTAAATCAAATCTGTTTACTTTATAAAACACAAAACTTTTTACCAAGTAATCTAAATAATTTTCTACGGTATGATGATGAATATTTTGTCCGTCTTGTTTTAGTGTTTTAGAAATATTACTAGGTGATAACTGACTCCCGATATTTGAAGCAACAAACTTCACCACATTAGCAAATGCTCTACTATCTTTTATCTTATGACGTTGGGTTATATCCTTCTCTATAATAGTTGTATAAATAGCCTCTAAATACTCATAAACAACACTGTACCCTTTTTCTCGTAACTCCACCCCTTTAGGAAGAGAGGTTTCATTTACATAATCAAAAAACAAAGCCTCATAGTTTAAGTATTTATTATCCGTATCAATCTCTCTTGCCGATAAATATTCTTTAAATGAAAAAGGTAATATTGAAATTTCAACATATCTACCACTTAATAAAGTCGCTAATTCACTGCTTAATAAAAACGCATTTGATCCAGTTATGTAAACATCCGTATTTTCGGACGCATATAAACCATCTACTAATTTTTCGAAAGATGCAATATTTTGAATTTCATCTAAGAAAATATAATTGGGTTTGTCCTTTTGTAATTTCCCTTTGATTTCAAAATAAATGTCTTCCCAATTTTTATTGATATAATTCTCTGGGATTTCAAAATTATAAAATTGAATTTGACGTTTACCCACTCCCATTTTCAGCAAATCTCCCCTGTATAAATCCAACAAAGTACTTTTGCCTGATCGTCTTAACCCGCTTACTACTTTTATTAAATCTTGATCTTTAAATGATAGTAATTTATCTATATACTCGTATCGGAACGTAAGTTTCGCCATATTGCAAAACTAGCTCTAATTATCAAAACTTGCAAAAAATTGCTTTTTTGATTATTTAAAAAAAGGCTGCAATTCGCAACCTTCTTTTTATTTCTTCTCAACGCCTTGGCGCCAACTACCCCATCAGCTACTTCCTAACCGACTTGTGCTGACCGATAGCGTCACCGTAAGCCGATTCCTGTTGTTGGATGAGTTGTCAGGGTTAAGATTTAACGTATCTCAGTAATAGTTAAAGTAGGCGTATTAGTGCCACTGGCAGTAAGGTTTTTTCGCTTCCGCCTGATTTCTGTCCGTAGCCTATAGCGCAGAGGGGGGTAGCTTCTTAAAGCTTCTTATTTCACAAGAACTTGTTCTTTGAAGTTTGCAACTTCAAAGTAAGGATACGTTAGTCTGTGACTAACCTCCTTTGAAAAAAGAGAAACAAAGTTAATTCTCTATCGAGAATGTTAGTTGCAAACTAACATTGGTTGTTCTTGGAGTTGCAAACTCCAAGGGACGGGTATTTTACCTCCAAACTATATTTTAAAAACTAATTTTTAACCGATTATTAGATTTTACTAATCCAAACCACCCAACTTTTGATTAAGTTGGTTTTTAAAAAAAATATTATGGCTAAAAATACTCAATTTTCGCACAAATAATTACAACATTACTACAATAATTACAGCACTTTGAGTCGTATTTTTAATTAAAGACTGTCACCTATTTTTTTGAGTCGTATTTTTAATTAAAGACTGTCACCTATTTTTTAAGACTGTCACCGATTATTTAGTCACCGATTATTTTAAAGACTGTCACCGATTTTCAAGACTGTCACCGATTATTGTCAAAAAACATGCATTTCACACACAGTAAAACACTCACAAAACACCAACAAAACCTATGCTTTGAAAAGGTTTTTTATATGAAGACTATCACTTATTATATATTATATTATGCTGTTCTTGGAGTTGCAAACTCCAAGGGACGGGATGTTGGATAAGTTGTAACAATTGTTGTACTTGGGCTTTAATTGTCAAATTCACCTTATCTCTTGAACACTTAATGAACATTTAAGGGAAGTTGCTGTATATGTGTTTAGTGTACTTCCTTCATTGTGATAAACACTTAATTCGACATAATTTCCTGCGGATAAATTAAAAACACCTGAAGGATTTCCCGTTATATCCCTATTACCACCTGCGTCAGACATAGAAGTTCTCAAGAAAAGCCTATTTGCCCCATTAATTTTTATTCTGGTAACAATATTGTCTTGATCATCCATTGAGGGTAGTACAACAAATCCGGTAATTAAATAATCACCAGCTCTTTTTATATCAATGCGGTAGTTTGTAGTAGGGTCCCCAATACCTCCAACATCAATAAGTTCGTTGTTGAAATCTATATCAGTAACAGTATTATCTGAAAGTGATTGGGCTGTGTTTCTTTCAAGAAGACAACGATGCGGTATTCTCTCATCCGCAACTATATGCCAGTTAGACCCATCACATAAAATTCTAATAGCATCGTATTGAACATATAAAACAACCTCTGTTGCACCGTCAATTGTTTCGGTGCTATTGCCATCAATCGTGATTTCGTTTTCACTACTATTAGTTTTTTTGATGTAATAAACTCTTCCTGAGTTACTCGCTGCTGCAGGTAAAGTAATTGTAAAATCACCCGAAGCATCACTTGCTAAAACCGTATTATACGATATGTCTAAAGTACATACTGCAGTAACAACCGTATGTGCCAACCCCATACTAGTTTGAATATCTAGTCCGCTGACTGGGGTTGTTGTGCTTATTCCAACAGCATCGGCACTAGCATCTACCATGAATATTTCGGTATCGGTGTCGCCCTCTATTCTAAAATCTTTATCGGCTCCGCTTTCGTTAAAAATAGCATCTCCGTCTACATCTAAAGTTACGGTTGGTGAGGTGGTTCCAATTCCTACATTACCCCCTGGATCAATAGTCATTCTTACATTATCATTAGTTATAAACTGTAATGCTGGTCCTGAATGTTCAGAACCAATTAAAAAAGCATTATCCAAACTACCCGTTGATTTGGTACCTGCAACACCTTCTAGCTGAATAAAAGACGTTAATACACCTCCATCTTGGCTAAATTCAATTCCCGGGTTATCAGTTTCATTGTTATTGTCGGTATCTGCTGTTAGAGTTAAAACAGCATCCCCAGCAGTTCCTGAGCTAATTTCAACTAAAGACGATGGCGAAGTAGTTCCAATCCCAACTTCTCCTGTGGATTGAACGGTTACAGCTGTATTAGTCTCCAAAGCTCCTGTAGCACCAGTAGCAATTTTTAATTTATCATCAGTATCATCTACACCAACCGAAAATGTTGTTGCACTTTCTAACTGAAAATGTATTACAGGATCAGAATCACCGGTATTTGAATTATTTAGATCAATAGCGGCATCATCTGCCTGAATATCTAACGGAACCGTTGGGGATGACGTCCCAATTCCTACCTGTGCATATGTTAACGTACTTGCTCCAAGTGCTAATGCGAATAAATAATTTGACTTTTTCATATTTTGGCTTTATTCAATTCTGTTGTTCGTTTTTAATTACAACCACAATGTTTTGTAGTGTATTTGATTACTAATCCTGGTTGATATAGTGTATTTCCCGTTTTGGGGAGGTGTAAAGTTTTTAGTCAAGCTCAAACTGTTGAGGCTTATTTGTTCTCTCTTGAAAGAGGTAGAGCGTGTTTTTATTTCGCTATTTGAAATGTGTGGTTTCTTGAAGTTGGGAACTTCAAAAGAAGAAAACGTTAGTGTATTGCTAACTTCCTTACAAAAGGAGAATCCACTATAATTATTTGCAGAGATTATTGTTGGAGCACCATACTCCATAGCACGAGAACAGCCCGAAAACTGAAGAAAAAAACAAAGAAATAAAGTAAGGAAAAACTTGCTAGAATGCCTGTTTATTATATATATATATATAGCTTGTAAGGGCTGTTATTGCAGAATGCTTTGTCAACATTATTTTTCATTTAATTATTTCTCAAAAAAGCAATTACGCGGTTAAATGTATAATGTTTCGGTTTATCATCAAAAATTTACCTAAACTCTTATTAACACTATAACCTGTAAATCAAACACTTTAACCCTCAAAAAAGGGAAATTGTATATAAATTTAAAAGAATTGTATACCGCATCAAAACACCTAAAGGGTAAAAAATTATTTTTTAATGAGTTTATATTAGTTTAATTAGCCTGTAAACCAGTAGTTTAAAATTTGTTTTGGATGATTTTTAAATTTTGGTTTGAGCGGTGTTTTGGTTTTTTCAGGAATCTGTTGGATTAATCACCCTTTTAATCATTTTAATAGATTCTTTACTTACACCTGAGTCTTTTGCGAATTGAGTCCAGTTGGATACCGAATTTTGAATACGCGCAAAAAGTTCTTCTGAATTTTTTAAACCAAAATGATGGGCCAATTGAAACAAGTGTTTTTTTGTAGGATCACTGCCTTCGCCGTTTATGGTTGTACTGTGTTGCCCGTGTGAAGATGAAGAGAAAGTTAAATCATATGCGGGAGCAAATTTCCATCTCCCACTTTCATCCATTAAAAAGGAAAAGTTATTACTATGATCATCTCTATTATGAGCTAGCACGTTAAAAACAGCCAGCTTAAATACTTTTTTATATGCCTCTACATCCTTTTCTAACTCAAATGCATTGTGCATTAAATGGCCATAGTCAATATTACTTAATCTAAAATTATCATGTAAAATTCCGGCAGCAGTATGGGTGTGAATTTTAATATTACCAATTCTATCAAATCGTTTGGTTCCAAAATAATCCTGCCCACGTTTTCCTTTAAACAATTTGCATGTTGTCATTTCAACCCCTGCATCAACAGCCATTTTATGATAAGCCATTTCGATATTAGCAATATCCACAGGATCGGTAGAAGACGGGAATTTAATAATCCAATGCTCAAACCCTGGAGGAAGTTTATCAACTCCATGAATTAACTCATTGGTTTGAGGGTTGTAACCAACAAATATTTTGGGGCGAGCCCCACCAGAAGATCCACCTAGGATATGTAGCTGACTTATTACCTCGCTTGCCTCACCCTTTAAAACAACTTGAACATCCGAAGCAATTTTATCGAGCTCAATTTTCACCTGTTTTTCCGCTTCGGTTTTAATGCTTGGAGAATAATATAAACTACCTCTCCCTGTTTTCCCAACATAAGCCAATCTATCCAACGGAGTTATTTTATTTAATTGCACTCCTTTTTGAATTAAATACCTATCCAATAACAAACGTCCCCATCCATCAGGTAAACTATCATTAAACACCCCATACAAACCATCAAATGGCAAAGGGTCTGCTGTATGAATCCCGTTATTAAATGGTAATTTAAAAGGTGATATATTTATACCTCTTTTAAGGAAGTCCGAATGATATTTAAAATGAATTTGACGGTTGTGATAAACCAATTCACCTACTTCGATTTCCTCCTTTCCTAAACACAAACCAACTAAGAGTTGTTTTATATTCTCCATAATTAACGTGTTTTATTACTAAATAAAGCATCTAATCCTCCTTCTTTTGGCAGACTTAAAACTAGGTCGAAATCATCCAATCTACCCAAAACTGCAATAATTTTAAGTAGGCTTTCCAAGGAGATAAGCCCTGTTGTTTCAAACCGTTTTAAGCTTGCATAAGAAACACCTGATTGTTTAGCTAATTGAACCTGTGTTAAACCGGCTAAACTGCGATGTTTTTTTAACCTTACAGCTAACTCTTTAGCTACACTTCCGGGAGTTTTACTTTGAAACATAATTGCTAATATTTTGGCTAAAAATACGCTTTAAACTCTTTAAAAGCTAATATTTTAGCAATTAAGACTATTTACTGAAGTTTGTAACTTCAAGGGACGAGGTGTTTATTATGGAATTACAGAAGTAAAATTGGTTTATTAACGCTTTACTTTTATTCAGCAATTACCAATATTGTAAACTAATTTTTACAAAAAACGTTATATTTGAAAAATATAGTTTACATTATGAACAAAAGAACACCTCCTTTACTTCCGAAAGCAAAGAAGATTTTAGCAGAATTAGGGGAAAACATAAAACTAGCTCGATTGAGAAGAAAGTTGAGTAGTGAACAAGTTTCTGAACGTGCAGGAATAAGTCGTCCCACGCTTTCTTCTATTGAAAAAGGTTCAGCAGGTGTTGGAATTGGTTCATACCTAAAGGTTTTATTGGTGCTTGGTTTAGAGAAAGATTTATTGCTTGTTGCGAAAGATGATGAATTAGGCAGGAAATTAACGGATGCTCAATTACAAACTGGCAGCAGAGCTCCGAAACGTAAATTGAATAACAATGAGTAAGAAAAGAGATATTTATGTTTATGCTGACTGGGTGGGTTTAAATGGGCCCCAATTAATGGGAGTGCTTCATGCCGAACAATTACGAGGTAAAGAAATTTTCTCTTTTGAATACGATAATACGTGGTTAGCATCCTCTTTTGCTCAAAATTTAGACCCAGATTTACAGCTTTTCAAAGGTTTTCACTACCTAAATGATAACGCCAAGAGTAATTTTGGTTTATTTACAGATTCTTCTCCAGACCGCTGGTGAAGAATATTAATGAGAAGGAAAGAAGCTGCATCTGCCAGACAAGAAAATCGCAGGGAACAAAACTTATTTGAAACAGATTACTTACTTGGTGTTTATGATGAACATAGGATGGGAGCTTTGAGGTTTAAAACCAATCCAAATGGACAATTTTTAAACGATGATAAGCAAATGGCAAGTCCCCCATGGACTTCTCTTGAAGAATTAGAAGAAATTAGCTTGAAACTGGAGGAGGAAGATGTGATTTCCGACCCAGATTATATTAAATGGTTATCAATGTTAGTTGCTCCTGGTTCATCATTAGGTGGAGCACGACCTAAAGCAAGTGTGTTGGATAATAAAGGAAATCTTTGGATTGCGAAATTCCCTAGTAAAAACGATTTGGATAATGTTGGAGGTTGGGAAATGGTAACCTATGAAATGGCTATTGCTGCTGGAATTAATATGGCTGAATCAAAGGCTCAAAAATTTAGTAGCAATGCACATACTTTTTTAACTAAACGTTTTGACAGGACTAGTGCGGGAGAACGCATCCACTTTGCTTCTGCAATGACGCTTTTAGGTTACACCGATGGGCAGGATTATCAAGATGGAGCGAGTTACCTAGAGTTGGTTGAGTTTATAACACGAGAGGGCGCAAATGTTAATGCCGATTTGGAAGAGTTATGGAGAAGAATTGTATTTAGTATTTGTGTTTCGAACACCGATGACCATCTTAGAAATCACGGGTTTTTACTAACCAACAAAGGTTGGGCACTTTCCCCTGCATACGATATTAACCCTGTTGAAAACGGGCAGGGCTTAAAGCTAAATATTTCTGAAAATGATAACTCACTGGATTTAAACCTCGCTATGGAGGTGCATGAATATTTTCGATTATCCGAAGAAAAAGCAAATGAAATAATCATGCAAGTAAAGGGCAGTGTTGCTAACTGGAGGGAAGTTGCAAGTAAATTTGGCATCTCAAAGTCTAATCAAAATTTAAAGGCGCTTGCATTTGCTTAACTCCCTATTACATTGTTTTACGACGTTTAACGACGTTTGAGACTGTTATACGTGGAAAAAGAGGAGCTTATTCTCCTCTTAGCCCCCCTAAAAAGTTGTTGTAACCAGCTCTTTTACTAGAACAAAATACATTGTTTATCCCCCGCAGAAATATAAGCTTGAGAGGATATATTTTCTCCTACTTCAAGATCGAAGAAATAATCAGAACCTACTTGAACTGAGCAATCAAGTTTTAAAGCCTCAAATTTCACTTCAAGACTTAGGACCTTCTTATCCCCTATATTTTGAACTGAATGACATACAATTGCTGCCCCACAAGAATTGATACTTGAATAATAATCATGCTAAAAAGGTTCTGATGTGATTACTAGCGATTCATCTACCGTTTCGGCTACTGTGATTCTTCAGTTTCTTTTGAACATGAGATTAAACATAAGAGGCTATGAAAAGGGAAAAATAGCTTAAAAAATCGAATATTTTTTGTGACCAGCTCCACAGAAAGAATTCTACAAAATGGAAAAAGTGTAGAACTGAAACTTTATTGTCATTGAGGTACCGCCAAGCACTCTACTCCAACAAGATTAGCTAACGCTTTGAATTAAGAGGTATTTTAATTACTTACTCTTTATATCTGCCTTTAAATAAAATCTAAGATGTGGAAATTTTGGACTTTACTACAATCCCATTTCCTTTACATCTTTCAGCATTACTTTTCCGAGTTTTAGTAACACAACTGCTGATGCTAAAATAACTACAGCCCCTATTCCAACTGTGGCTACTCTTTGAATTCCTTTTGGTAATACTTTATCAATTCTTTTCTCCTGCTTTTCCATTTTCTTTATTTTTATTTGAATAATTATATTGTTTTGGTTGGGATAAACAATATGCTGCTATTACTGCTCCCGCTATTACTCCCCCTACGATTAAATAACTAGTCCAAGGATTAGAACCTGGCTTTCTAACCTTTCTCTTTGTCTGAAATTGATTGACAGGTGAATTACTCATTTCTATTGCCAAAATTTCTTCTGCTGGTATTGTTACTGGTACTTTCATTATACTTTTTGAATTTTAATTAAATTTTGTCCTCCTGCTTCCATATAAATATGAAACTTGTAATTATAAGCGTAGTAATAACCTACATTATTTTCCAATTGATAACCTGTGTACTTACTGGAATTAAACCCTTCGGATTTTAACACCGTTAGATAACAAATAACCTCTTTATTTGGTGATGCTTTGAAATGCTTTTCTAAAATTTTATCGTTTATTCTTAAAATCTTTTGCATCATAACCTCTACCCTAGCCTTCTTTTTTCTTTCTCCATGGTTATAACCATAGTTGGCGTGCTGTCGATTTAAATATATCTGATCTCTTCTTTTAGGGATAAATCGAAATCCACATCCGCAACGACAATCCCTTTCCTTAATTGGGGATGGCGGGGGTGCGTTTTCGTAAGGTTGAATAGGTGCAAATTTTCGCTCTTCCATAATAATTTATTATTTGCTAATTCTTGTGAAATTGGAATTCAATTCCTAAATTCACAAAACAAACATACATGAATGTTTTTAAAAAATCAATAACATACTAATTAGAAAATGATTGATTTTATAAAAAGACAAGTATTTGAGTTAGAAAAATCCGGAAGAGGAGATAAACTTATTGATCTCGTTGAAAATATGCATCAAGAGAAATATACCATTGGAACTATTGGCGTAACTCATAGGGTTTTAACAAACTGGGAGGACAAAGGAGTGCTTCTTAATCCGAAAAGCTCTAAAGATGAAAAATGGAGAAAATTTGATTTAAGCTCTGTGGTATGGCTTAAAATGGTAAAAGACTTAAGGGAATTAAACGCACCTCTTGATTTAATTAATAAAATGAAAGAGCAGGTTTCTTACAAGTATGATTTTGTAAATGACCAAGAATCAAGAAATTTCCTTTACTCCTTCTTTGAATCTATTTCTGACGAACCTATTACCGAACATGAATTTAGTGAGGTAGCCAAGGCAATGAGTTTAACAATACTTGACTCTCTTATTATTGAAGCAGCTGGAATGCAATCTCAAGTATCCTTAATGATAAACAAAGAGGGGAATATAATGCCATATAGGGAAGTTGCTCATAATGAGCTTATGAAAATTCCTGAGTTTTTGGAGATCTTCAGAAATCATCACTTCTCTATTTCAATTTCGAAAATCATAGCTGACATTCTTACTATTCTTCCAGAAAATGAACTCTATGAAAACTATGAGTTCCTTACGAAGGATGAAATGAAAATTTTGAGGGCAATTAGAGAAGAGGACGATATTAAATCGATTGTAGTAAAATTTGGGAAAAGAAAGAAAGTAGAACTAATAAAGACTTCCGTTAACCAAAAGACGGATTTAAAAGCTAGATTAATGGACTTAATCACCAAAAACGGCTACCATGATATAACATTAAAAGTTGAGAACGGAAGTGTTGTTTTTTGTGAAAACACAAGAAAAACGAGATAATGATACTGAACACATCAGGTCTAATTGTTTGCTCCAAAACTACTGAAAACACCAGGGTGAAGGACATTATTACTAAATATGCTATCAGATAATGAATGCAAAGAAATTTTAAAAAAATATGGGACTGAATACACAAACGAAGAAGCTGAAGCAATAATTCGGCTAGTTAGAGAGTTTGTGCAATTGGACATCAGAAGAATAAGAAACGAAGAAAAATGAAAAAAGCCATTTTATACATTAGGGTATCAACGGATGAACAAGCTGAAACTGGTTTTAGTTTAAGACATCAAGAAGAACAGCTAAAAATTTATTGTGTCAATAAAGAAATTGAAGCTGTGAAAATATTTACTGAAGACTACTCTGCTAAAACATTTAACCGCCCTGAGTATAAAAAGCTTTTCGACTTTGCTGAAAGAAATAAAAATGACATAGATTACTTATTGTTCGTTAAATGGGATAGATTTTCACGGAATATAGCAGAAAGCTATGTTGAAATTGGTAAGCTGCAAAGGCTAAACATTAAGCCACTAGCTATTGAACAACCTATTAATACGGATGTTCCTGAAGAACTATTAATGTTGACTATATATTTAGCTTCCCCTGAGGTTGAAAATAAACGACGATCATTGAATGTTAAAGTAGGAATGAGGAGAAGTAGAAAAGAGGGGCGTTATTTAGGGGCTACTCCACGAGGTTATACAAGCGTAAAAGATGAACACGGTAAACCTTTATTGGTTCCCAATAAAGATGCTAAGCATATAAAAAGAGCGTTCGAACTAATCGGTTCAGGAAATCATTCTCAAAGAGAGGTCATAAATATCTTAAAAGAAGATGGTTGTACTATTACGCGAACCAGAATGAGTAGCATTCTAAAAAACCCTCTTTATAAAGGATTCCTAAAAGTTCCAGCATATAAAGATGAACCCGAGCAAATTATTAAAGGAATCCATGAACCTATAATAAGTGAAATTCTTTTTGAGCAAGTTCAACAAACCATTTCAGGAAGGCGTCCGAAAAAAGTAGCATATAAAACAAGAAGTTTAGATAAATTCCCATTAAGGGGTATAATTGAATGTGAAAAATGTGGAAATAAACTAACCGCAAGTTCATCAAAGGGAAATGGTGGGTTTTATGAGTACTACCATTGCACGAATGGATGCTCCAAACGATTTAGTGTTAAAGTTCTTGACAAGGAACTTGAAAACATTCTAAAAGGCTTAAAGCTTAAACCCGAAATCAAGGAGCTATATATTAAAATGCTGGAAAAGGAATTGGCTGGAGACAAAAGAAAGAGCGTGGAGGAAAAGAAGCGTTTAACAACTATAATTTCCAATCTAAATCAAAAGCTAGAAAAGATTCAAAATTTACTCATTGAAGGTACTTTGGATAGCGACGACTATAAGGAGATGAAATCCAGATTAAAACTGGAAAAGTTAGAAGCTGAGGATGCTTTAGAGAAAGTTAATGATTTGAAACGACAAAACTTTGTAAAACAACTTGATCAAGCTTTCGGATTAATCGAAAAGCTCTCAGACTACTATATTAATGGGAATACGGAAGCCAAGAGAAAAATAATCGGTTCGATGTTTCCTCAAAAATTCATATTTGAAAATAATCAAGTTCGAACCAAAGAGATTGACAAAACATTTCTCCTACTTTGTAAGAATAGCAAGGGTTTGAAGAGGATAAAAAAAAGGGACATTTCCGATAATTCGAAAATGTCCCGTAATGTACAAGAAACCCGACAAATATCGAACTTTATTATGCAGGATGTAGATATAATTCTCCACCATGCAAAACTTGTAGGAGTGGCTATATAAAAGGCTTATATGGCTATTTCTGCTTGTCGGATTTAGCCAATGCTTTTTCTCTTTGAACTCTGAAATAATGTTCCACATCAATTTCTGCAAGCTCATAAAATAGCTTGCGTATATCATGGAGTTCTTGATCGGTGAAATGAATTCCTTTTTTCTTGCAAAGGATTTTC
>CAXRIN010000072.1:0-6509 GCA_964230605.1 Flavobacteriaceae bacterium | reverse complement strand
ATAGAAGCGTAGACAACTTTTTAGTCAATTTAATAGGTGGACTTATTGCATACCATTTTCTACCAAAAAAGCCTTCACTTAGATCGGAAGTTGTTGATAATGAAAGATTAGGATTGGATGCTTAGATCGAACTCACGTTATTCTAACAACTAGTAATGCTACAAATACACTGGGGCAACAAGCTAAAGAATTAGGCGTTAAAAAGGTGTTGTACAAACCTTTTTCAACGGATTCATTAATTACCGTTATTAATGAGTTGGCTATCCCTCGATAGAATTAATGTCAGAAAGCACAAAATATCTAGGGTCATCTACATTGTCTTCGATTACATCAGATAAACTAGGATTAGCTTTCAAAAGAATGTTTTTACAATCTTCACTTAAATGCTTTAATTTAATCTCTTTCCCCACCTTTTGATATTTAGTAACAAGTCCCTCAATCGCTTCTATTCCAGAATGATCAGAAACTTTTGATTCTATGAAATCTACTTCTACTTTTTGTGGATCATTCGAGATATTGAACTTTTCGTTAAAAGCAGTTATCGAACCAAAAAATAAAGGTCCCCATATTTCATAAACCTTTGTCCCATCTTCCTTAGTGTGTTTTCTTGCTCTGATTCTTTTAGCATTTTCCCAAGCAAACATTAAGGCTGATACGATAATTCCTGTTATAACAGCAACAGCTAAATCTTGCCATACTGTTATAGCTGTTACCAAAATGATAACAAAGGCGTCTGTTCTTGGGACAATGAAAATAGTTTTAAAGCTTTTCCATGCAAAGGTTCCAATTACAACCATGAACATAACTCCAACTAAAGCTGCTATTGGAATAACTTCTATTAAACCTGAAAGCCATAAGATAAATGACAGAAGACCAAGTGAAGCAATAATTCCAGATAATCGACCTCTACCACCTGATGAAACATTAATCATTGACTGGCCAATCATGGCGCAACCACCCATTCCTCCGAAAAAACCATTAATGATGTTTGCAAAACCTTGACCAAAACTTTCTTTGTTACCTGAACCTTTTGTTTCTGTAATTTCATCAACCAATTGCAAAGTCATTAAAGATTCAATTAATCCAATAGCCGCCAGAACGGTAGCCCATTTTAGAATAAAGAAGATGTTTTCACTGTTCATTAAATGACCAAAATCACCATTAAATGGAATAATAAATGATGGAAGTTCTGCAGCCATTGTTGCAGTTTCATCACCTTTAGATCTTAAGAAACTCAAAACGGTATCAGTTTCAATTTCTCCGAAATAAACGATTGATGTTACAATACCAATAGCGACTAAACCAGAGGGGATCTTTTTAGTCAGTTTTGGTAATCCCCACATAATCGACATTGTCAATGCAACAAAACCAATAATTGTGAGCATTTTTTCTCCTTGAAACCATGATCCGTCTGGATTTTGAAACATTCCAAACTGAGCTTTACAAATTACGATAGCTAATCCATTTACAAACCCCAACATAACTGGGTGTGGTATTAATCTTACAAGTTTTCCAAGTTTTAAGGCTCCAAATAAGATTTGAATTACACCCATTGTAATCAAAATTAAAAATAAGTAGTGATGATGAGGGTTTTCGAGGCCTTCAGGACCCATATTTTTTGCTACAGGCAAAAACTCGAACATAACTACAGCTAAAGCTCCAGTTGCTCCCGAAATCATTCCTGGTCTACCTCCAAAAATGGCTGTAATTAAGCCCATCATGAATGCACCATAAAGTCCTATGACTGGCGGCAAATCGGCAATAAATGCAAATGCAACTGCTTCTGGAACTAGAGCCAGAGCTACAGTAATTCCAGATAATGCGTCATCTTTTAAATTACCATTTGAAATTAACCACCTTAATAACATACCTGCTTATTTTAAGCGGGCAAAGATATGGTTTTAAGTGTCTAACTGCAATTTTGCTAAGTTTTATCCAGCCCAACCATCTCTATCTAAACTTCTAAATTGAATGGCTTCTGCTATGTGAATTGTTTCGATTTCTTTGTTGTTTTCTAAATCGGCAATTGTTCGTGCAACTTTTAAAATTCTGTTGTATGCTCTTGCCGATAAGTCGAGTTTATTCATCGCGTTTTTTAGTATTTCTTGACATTGTATTGATAAAGCGCAAGTGTCTTTAAGTTGTTGTTGATTCATTTGCGCGTTTGAATGAGTTGATTTTGAATGTTTGAATCTTTCAGTTTGAATTTCACGAGCTTTAATAACTCTTTGGCGAATATCAACACTCCTTTCCGCTGGTTTTTGATTAGATAATTCTTCAAATGAAACAGGAGTTACTTCAACATGTAAATCTATTCGATCTAAAAGAGGGCCAGATATTTTATTAAGGTATTTTTGAACTGCACCTCCAGGGCAAATACAATCTTTTTCTGGATGATTATAATAACCACAAGGACAAGGGTTCATACTAGCAACTAGCATTAAACTAGCGGGGTAATTCACAGCGAATTTTGCCCTTGAAATTGAAACATGTCTATCTTCTAAAGGTTGGCGAAGCACTTCTAATACTGTTCTTTTAAATTCAGGTAATTCATCTAAAAACAATACTCCATTATGTGCCATTGAAACTTCTCCTGGCTGAGGATTAGTTCCGCCTCCAATTAAAGCGACGTCTGAAATTGTGTGGTGGGGGCTTCTAAATGGTCGCTGGGCAATTAATCCGTCCTCGCTTCCTAATTTACCAGCTACAGAATGGATTTTAGTTGTTTCGAGTGCTTCATGTAAAGTCATAGGAGGCAAGATCGATGAAAACCTTTTGGCTAACATTGTTTTTCCGGCACCTGGTGGACCGATGAGAATTAGGTTATGACCTCCAGCGGCAGCTATTTCCATCGCACGTTTTATATTTTCTTGTCCCTTGACGTCAGCAAAATCATGGTCGGGGTTATCCAAGCCTTCCATAAATTTTTTTCTGGTGTCAACAAATTCAGGTTCAATTTGACTTGCATCATTACAAAAGTCTATTACTTCAGTAATCATTTTAAAACCATAAACATCGATATTACTTACAATTGCTGCCTCTTTTGCATTTGCCTCAGGTAGCAGCATTCCCTTAAAGCCTAATTTACGAGCTAAAATGGCCATAGGTAATGCTCCTTTAATAGGTTGAATGGTCCCGTCCAGAGATAATTCCCCCATCATTAAATATTTTGAAAGATTCTCTTTTTTTACTTGCTCTGTAGCTCCTAATATCCCTAAGGCAATTGGTAAATCATAGGAAGCCCCTTCTTTTTTTAAGTCAGCAGGAGCCATGTTTACTACAGTTTTTGTTTTTGGAGTGTAATAGTTTGTATTTCTAAGTGCCGTATCGATTCTTATTTTTGCTTCCTGCACAGCTTTGTCAGGTAGACCTACTAAATAAAAGTCGGTTCCTTTTGATACAGAAACTTCAACGGTTATTAATGTTGCGTCAACTCCTTGAACAGCTCCACCAAATGATTTTACCAGCATAATAGTCTTTTGGCTAAATCTAAACTTTGTGAAGATTATTATTTGAAAACATTAAATAAAAAAGCCCGTAATATCTCACTAATTCCAAAAATGGTTAAGATTGGCAATAATTTGTTAATTTTGAGTCCTCTGAGAGTAAAGAATTTTTTGGCAAGCCTTTTGATGAGTGCTAACCAAACTAAAAATAAAGAAGAATGAAAAAATTAATACTTGGATTATTTCTGTCTGTTTTTACTGTAAGTTTTGCAGGAAATGGTAGCGAAGGAAATTGTTATGATGCTTATAACAAGAAATTTGAAGAAAGAGGTGCCAATGAAGTAAAAGATGGTTGGTATGAAAATGTTGTTATAACATTTCGTCAAGGAAATGAAGCTGATTGTGTTTTAGGAAAAGTTCAAGTAGAAAAAGGAGCTGTTACTCAGATGTACCTTAAGAACGTTGATGGTTCTTATCAAATTTTTACAAAGAAATGGAAATATGCTGATGAAAAAGCAATTATTTCTAATGGTATTTCTAAATCAAGATTGACAATCGATGGAGAAATTGTAAATGTGATTTTCACTACTTCAATTAAACCTCCAAAGAAAAAGGTTGCTGCAGCACCAAATCCAGATGATTTATAATGATCAAATTATAGAATAAAGAAAAGGCATCCATTGGGTGCCTTTTTTATTTAGTCGTTGAATCTTTTTAGTAGATTTCTATATTCATCAATTCTTCTATCTCTTAGGAAAGGCCACCATCTTCTAACTAACTCAGATCTTTCCATAGATATTTCTGTTATTTTTATTTCTTCATCATTATTGGCTTGATACAGCTCTTCACCTTGTGGACCGCAAATAAAAGAATTACCCCAAAATTCGATTTTTGATGATTCGTTTTCAGATACTTCAGTTCCAATTCTGTTTACAGAAATTACAGGAATTCCGTTAGCTACAGCATGTGATTTTTGAATTGTTTTCCAGGCGTTAATTTGTCGGTTTTTCTCTTCAATTGAGTCACTAGGTTCAAATCCAATCGCTGTAGGGTAAATTAAAAGTTCCGCACCGCTTAAAGCCATTAATCTAGCAGCTTCCGGGTACCATTGATCCCAGCAAACTAATACTCCTAAATTACCTAATGAAGTTTTGATTGGTGAAAACCCCAAATCACCAGGTGTGAAATAGAATTTTTCATAGTATGCAGGATCATCAGGGATATGCATTTTTCTGTACTTTCCAGCAATTGATCCATCTTTTTCAAAAACAACTGCAGTATTATGATAAAGCCCAGCAGCTCTTTTTTCAAAAAGCGAGGTGACTAAGACTATCTTATTCTCTTTGGCAATGTCACTGTAGAATTCGGTTGCTGGTCCAGGAATTGTTTCGGCCAAATCAAATTGATTTACATTCTCGGTTTGGCAAAAGTATAAAGAGTCATGAAGTTCTTGTAAAACAATCAGTTCAGCCCCTTTTTTAGAGATTTCTGAAATATACTCTTTCAGTTTAAGCTGATTTTCTTTTTTACTGTTGGAACAAGTCATTTGGATAGTTCCAACTTTTATATTCTTATTCATCCCACAAAGATAAATTTAAAATCCCTTCAGCAATTTGCATGGTAATACAGTGCAGAGATCCGTTTTGTTTAATTAATTCGATGCAATTAACACCTTCCACTTTTCTATCTGGGAAAATTTTTTGAAGTTGATTTATTGCAGTTATATCGTTTGGGTCATTATAAGTTGGTACCAATATTTTTTGATTTGTAATAAGAAAATTGACGTAAGATCCAGGTATTCTATTACCATTATGTTTTAAAGGTTTTGGAAGAGGTAAAGGAACCAATATTTGATTTTTATTGAACTTATTTTTCAATTCTTCTTCCATGGATTTCAAGGCTGTCGAATTATCGATTGAATAAGCTATAGTGTCATTACTACAAAATCTTGCTAACGTGTCTATATGAGCGTCTGTATCGTCTCCTGGAATTTCCCCGTTTTCAATCCAAATGACATCCCTTGCTCCCAGGTTGTTTTTTAAGACTTGCTCGATTTGTGATTGATTTAAATTAGAGTTACGATTATTGTTTAGTAAACATTGCTTAGAAGTAAGAAGTTCATTTCGATCATTGATTTCAACCGATCCTCCTTCTAAAATAAATTCATCGTGGTTTAAAATTGGTTTTATGAATAAGCCTTTTTTTTCAAGTTGAATATTTACAGTGTCGTCCAAATTAGACCCAAACTTGTCACCCCAAGCGTTGAACTTGAAATTAATGATTCTTCTTTCATTATCCTTTTCAACCGATAACCCAATATAGTCTCTTGTCCAAGTATCATTGTAATCAATTTGAACAATTTTTATGTTTTTCTTCAATTGATTTGGGAATTCTGGTAGGTTGAGTTCTTTTGAAAGAATTAGTAATTTTTGATGATCAGCAATTTTGCATGCTAAATCAAAATAAACCTTAGAAACATCCTTTAGATTTTCAGCCCAATCAGTTGCTTCATTAGGCCATGCAATAACAATAGCATCTTGCTTTTGCCATTCAGAAATTAATCTTGAATTCATATTCAAATTTAGAATTAAAAAAGGTTAAATACTCCAACCATTTTGTGTCACTTTAGTTAATTGAATACATTTAATAGAATATGGTTATTAAAAAGAAACTGTACAGAAGTGCTCCAAATAGGATTTTGGGTGGGGTTTGTGCAGGCTTATCCTATTACTTTGGGATCAGTAAAGCTATACTTAGACTTTTATTTTTTGTAAGTATTTTCTTTTTCGGGGTGACTATTCCTCTTTACATTATACTGTGGTCTGTTATACCTAAAGCAAGAACTGAATTCGAAAATTGTGAAATGAAAGGTAGTGATTTGTTTGAACAAAGAGCTCCTTCCCATAATAGACAAAATAATAGTAAAATAACGTGAGTTCGACGTAAGAAAACCCTAATATTATTTCATAAAAAAAGGTTTTTGGCTTATATTTAATTTACTGAATATCAAATATTTAAAACCAAAAAACCTTTTTCTTATGGTAGATAAAATTACTGAAATTT
>CAXRIN010000071.1:0-22472 GCA_964230605.1 Flavobacteriaceae bacterium | reverse complement strand
TTCGTCTGGTTTTCTTATTAAGATCTTTAGTTAGCAAATGGCCATCTCTTGCTTTATCAAATTCATAACAAAAGTCATCAACTGTACAGAAAATTTCAGTAATTTTATCTACCATAAGAAAAAGGTTTTTTGGTTTTAAATATTTGATATTCAGCAAATTAAATATAAGCCAAAAACCTTTTTTATGAAATAATATTAGGGTTTTCTTACGTCGAACTCACGTTATTTAACAATCAAATTGAAAATTCATTATCCATGTAAATGAATTTTATGACGTTATTACTATTGTTAAAAATAATAACCCTAAATTACTTTTGTAATACAATAAATTGCAACTAAATACTAAAGAATAACAATGGAAGCGCAACTAGAAAAATTAGATTTAGCAACAAAAATTGGTGAAAACATCAAAAGGTTAAGAAAAGTAAAAGGGTTGAATCAATCTCAATTAGCACGTGCATGTGGTATGGATAGACAACATATGGAAAAGATTGAAAATGCTAAAGTGAGTGCAAATGTTTATACTTTGTATATAATTGCTGAAGCATTGAAAGTTAAAATGTCCGAGCTAGTAAATGTATAATAGAAACAAATAAATACAAAATACAAAACCCTCTAAACAGAGGGTTTTTTTATTCTTCATTGGGTCCTTTTAACCTGTCTTTTATTTCTCGGAGTCGTTCAATTTTTCCTGGTCGACGAGTCTCAACACATGTTTTTGTAAAGTATTTATGTGCCTCCAGGAATTTTACTTGAATTGGATCCCAATCTTCTTTTGATTTAAGGAGTTTCATATCAATTAATTCTTCAGCAAGAGAAGAACTAATTTTTTCAAATTCCTCACGATCTCTTCCTAAGTAATCCAAATCAGCGTCACATATAATTTCTTCTAAATGATTTTTAGGATCTTGTGGAATTTTAGTAGCTAGAATCATTCCTTCAACAATTTCAACTTGCGCGTCAGTAAATCCATAACGAGGAAGTTCTCTTTTGGCTAATTTGGCACCTTCTGGCTCGTTATTTTGATACTTATTTAAGAAACCACTATCATGGAAAAGAGCGGCAACTTTTACCAACATTAATTCTTCTTCACTCAATCCTTCTGCTCTACCAATTCTTTCTGCAGCTTCCATGACATCTAAAGTATGATGTGGTCCGTGGTATTTCAGTTTTGATACAAATTCATTTTGCTCCAAAAGGTCGATAAAATAATCTCTAACATTGTGGAAGTTTTGTTGAGTGTAGACTTTGAAATTTAGCAGTTCAAAAAACTTTCTATTTGGAGTTTGACCTTCTTCATCTTTACATAAACCTGCTTTTATTCGATTAACATAATACATATCGATAGCTCCCTTATTTTTAACGGGAAGCTTTCCTCTGTATTCGCAATCAAAGTAATCTTTTATGTATTCGTAAGTGGTACCCGATATGTTAATTTTTCCAGCATCGGCACTGGTTTCCATTCTTGCAGCTGTGTTTACGGTGTCACCCCAAACATCATATAAGAATTTCTTTTTTCCAACAACTCCAGCAACTAAAGCTCCGGTATGCATTCCAATTCTTAAGTGCCATTGAGGTTTACCCGTTCCTTCACGGATTTCTCTTTTTTGATGCATGTATTTTTGGAATTGGAAAGCAGCTAAAACACAATCAACCGGATTGGTTTGGTTTCTTATGGGAACACCCCCAACACACATATAAGCATCACCAGAAGTTTTAATTTTTTCAATATTTAACTTTCCAACGATGTCATCAAATTTTGCGAAAGAGTCATCTAATTCCGCAACTAATTCTTTTGGACCAAGGTTTTCGGTAATTTTTGTAAAGTTTTTGAAGTCGGCAAACATAACCGTTGCCATTTTATAACTTTTAGGAGTCGATTTCCCTGTAGATACTAACTCTTTTGCTGTTTCTCTTGGTAAAACGTTTAGTAAAACTTCTTCTTCCTTATTTTTTTCGTATTCTAATTCTCGATTTTTTTCTTCTAATTTCTTTTTTTGATTTTCAACTTCTCGAGTTCTGTCTCTTACTTTTCTCTCTAGTATCTCTCTTTGAAATTTAGATCTGTTTAATCTTGAATAAATTGTGTACGCCGTAATACTACCAATTATCAAAGCAAGGCTAGTTATAAACCACCATGTTAAGTAGAAAGGGGGCTTAATAATTATTTTAATTTTTCTTTCATTATAACTCCAAACTCCATCTGAATTAGCAGCTTTAACAATGAAATAATATTCACCATCTTTTAGGTTACTAAATTGGAATGTACCTTTTCCTTTGAACACTTTCCATTCATTTTGCCAACCTTCAAGTTTAATTTTAAAAATATTTTCTTCTGGAGATGAAAAGTGAAGCGCGTCCACGTTAATTACGAAACTGTTTTTTTTGTGAGGAATAACAACGATATTTTCATTATTTTCAATCATAAAATGTTCTGATTCGGAGTTGAGAATATCTTCTCCATTGTAAAGAATTGAAGAAATATAAACTTCTGGTGGAGTTGTATTTCTGTTATCTTTTTCTGGGTTTACGATATTATAACCTTTAATTCCCCCAAAATAAATTTTACCATTTATGCCCTGATATGAAGCTCCAGAATTAAACTCCAAACTCTGAATTCCATCCGAAGTGTTAAAGTTTAAAAATTCATCATTAGAAAGATTGTATTTAGATAAACCTCCGTTTGTGCTTAACCAAAGATGATTTTTTGATCTTACAATACTGTAAATTGTGTTATTGGGTAAGCCATTTTTGGTTGAGTAATGCTTAGACTTTTTTGTTTGCGGATCAAATTTAATTAAACCTCCACCGTATAGTCCCAACCAAATATTTTCTTCCGTGGAAGCAAGCGATAATCCCATTAAATGTTTAACCTCAGGAAGATTGTATTTTTGGTAGTTTGTAATGTCTGGATTATCCAAATTGTTAATCTGATAAATCCCTGTTGGGCTAGCGGTGAAATAAACGCTCTTTTTAAAAACTGTAAAATCTCGAACTCCTTTAATTCTCCAGCGATTTTCTAACTCCCAATTGTTGTCGTAAATAGACAGGTAATTATTACTTCCAACAATAATTTTATTTCTGTATGAAAAAATCTTAAAAATTATATCAGGTTTATCATCTATTGAAATATCTATAAAATTAGTATCAACAAAATAAGTTGAGTCGATATTTTTAAGTTCATAAATCCCTTTTGAGGTAGCTAAAAGAATATTATCGTTAACTTCTTCAATGTCTAATATTAATCCATCAAATGAAAGCCAATAATATTTTTTATCTGGTTTGGTTTCAATCTCAATACCATTATCATAGCCAGAAATAAAGATGGAATTGTTTTCAAAAAATGACCAACAATTATCACTTGCTAATTCATTATTCAAAGAAGCTCTATAATGTAAGAACTGTTGTTTGGATGGATCTATTTTGTTTAAACCTTTATCAGAACCAAACCAAATAATCCCGAATTTATCCTGGAAAACACATCTAATTTGATGGCTTAGTAATAAGTTTTCTCTGTTTTTATTTAAATACCAATGCTTCCGTTCATTTGATTTAGGGTCGTAAATTATTACTCCTTTTGCTTTAGTGGCCAACCAATATTTTCCATCGATTAATACACAGTCATTAATTGAGCTAGGGGATTCAAATAAATATTTGGTTTTATAATTTTTATCTAGGGTAATTAGTCTTTTTTGAAAACTTAAATTCAGTCCTTCAGCACTTTTAAAAACTTTAGAGATTCTTTTATCGAAAGTAGACAATAGATTAACGCTTTCTGAAATACTATAAAGGTTCGAGTCAGCGGCGAATATTAATTTATTATTATCGTGAATAATTGATTTGACAGGTCCTTCTACCCAAAGAGGAGTAGTGGTTAGTTTATCATTTTTAAGCTTAATGCCAAATATCCCTTTTGAACTGGAAATAATTAACGAATCTTCGGCAACTACAACTGATGAGTTAATTATTCCAATATTGTCATTGCTTACACTTATGTCGTAGTTTTTTAATTTTTTGGAGAAAGTATTAAAGATGGAAATTCCGTAATTAGTAGTGAATATTATTGCGTTGTTTTTCCAGTTATCAATACTTACTATATAATTACTAGCGATTGTATTGGTATCGAAAGGGTTGGAAAAGAAGTTCTCAAACTCATATCCGTTAAATTTTGAGACTCCATCCTGAGTAGCGATCCAAAGAAATCCTTTTTCATCTTGGAAAATCTTTTCTACAAAACTTTGAGGCAAACCATCATCTATAGTGTACTGATCGCATTTTAGCAAATCAAAATTGGTAGCCGTTAATTGTAAACTACAGACTAAAAAAATGAAGAAACTTATTAAACCTCTCAACATCAAGGTAAAGATACCATTATTTAGCTTTTACTTAAGCTAGCTAATTACAATAATTCTTACAGAGTGAATCTAATACTTATACCTCCTTTTGTTGTTGAGGTAGGGAAGGAAGTCTGAATGTACGGCGTGTTTATGGTTTGATCATAAAATGCACGAGCAGTAACCTTATCTGTAATTTTATAATCTCCAGAGAATTTAATAGCTGTTATTAAGCCGCCATTTGTAGTTTGTCCTTTTTCGTCAATGTACAACATCGTTAAGTTTGTACTTTTCAAAGAGACGTCTAATCTTAGGTTTAGGTCAGATTTTAGTTTTCTCCCTTTGATTTCAACATTTGGAATAACTAGGTCTTTTATGGTATAACCTCCTCCAACTACTAAATCCCATGTGTTATTTTCAACAACTTGTGCACCACCAATTTTTAAACCTACAGTTCTTGATTTTTTCACTTCAACTTTTGCTAAAATGGAATTGTTGAACTTCATGTCAACTTGAGCAAGTGGACTAAACGATTCTTGAATGGACACGTCAAGAGTTGTGTAATCAATATTCGTTTCAAAATCTCCTAAGGCATCTAATTGACCACTTCCATCAAACTGCATATCGTTTCTTACTCCATTGATGTTTAAAGTACTCTTGTATGCATGTGATATTGAGAAAGATTTAAAATGTTTGTTTATTAAAGGAATGTTTTTCAATCCATTGTAATTAAATCGCCAATCTGGAATTGGAATAGCAGGGAAGAACCCTTCAGTAGAGTTAGGAGTTTGAGTTTTTGGTAATTTGATGTTAGCTGCGTTTTGACCACGATATGCCGAAAGGAAAGAGTAAAGTAAGACCTCAGATTGTGTTTGGCTATATCCTACAGGAAAAGAAGTTACAGGATCAATTGCTCCACCATAATTCGGGTTTAAGGCAGCTAACCTTTGTGCAATCACATACCGGTTGTCCAACATTTGTTTATATGCATTTGATCCTTGATGAGTTTTAGATGGGGAGAATGATGTTTTAAAAGTATTTGTTGAAATGGAGAACTCCTGTGTTTTTAATCTGGAATCCTCTCGATATTTACTAGGCAAGTTTTCATCTATTTGGTAAAAGAAGTTATCATTTGACGTTAACGTTCTTGTCCCAGAGAGGTTGATTTTAAATTGTTTGAAAGGTTCAACAGTGGCTCTAGTATTTAAGGTTTGTTTACTTGTTTTTGCGACTTGCTGTGTAATTAATCCAGTATTCGTATTGAACCAATTATTTTCAATTCCTTTGGTTAAAATATCAGCTTGACTACCAAATGCGAATCCGTATCCTGGAGCGAATTGACGGTTGATATCCATTCCCATAATCTGAGTTTCCCCCATGAATCCAGGTAAGAATGTTCCATTATTTTCACTGTAATTGATTGATACATTTCTAACTGCCATCATAGCTCTAACGGTATGTTCAAAAACATCTTTAGGAGTGATGTTAATTTGAATTTTTTTGGTTTCTGTGGAATCTTCTGGAGTAGCTTTTTTGGGTTGAGGTCTATTTGGTCTTTTGCTGTTTAGTTTTTTAAGGTATTTGGACTTATTGTATAAGCTTACAAAGTTGAATTGTCCGTTAATTTGACGCGTATTACTGTTTGAAATATTGTGACCTATTGAATCCACTAGAGAAGGGTTAGTAGCTTGCCAATCAAACTTCCCTGTATACTTGGCATTAGCAGTAACCCAGCTTGTCCATGGGAATTTATTGATAGGAATTCTGTAATTGGCATCAAAGTTTTGTGTGTACAAAGTATTTCTTCCAAGATTTTTAATGTTTGTCCAAACAGAATCCTTTTCATGTTGTTCGTCTAAACGTCCGAATGGCTCATCAATTATGGCTTTATTGCTAGCGTTGTACGTTAATTTAAGCGGCTTCATAACGTCCCACTTTAAATTATAATCCCTGTCAAAATACCAGTTTTTGTTGTACGTTGGTTCTATTAAAAGTTCAGTGTTTGGGGAAGAAACATCTCGAATAATACGTTCACTAAACATTCTGTCCATGTTTGTTTTCACAGCAAACTGTTGTGGCATATATTGGAAGTTGAAATCTCTGTAAAGCCTTAAGTATTGAGACCTTTTCAATTTCGTCATTTTCTTTCGGTAGTCTATTTTCTCCTTCTTAAGATCTTTAATTTCATTTTGAATAGTTTTTGCTTTTTTAGTACTGTTTTTATCACTTCTAATAGCTTTAAGAGAGTCGTTTAGAGCTTTTTCTTTTGCTTCCAGTTTGGCTAAATGCTTCTTTTCAACAGCTTTTATAATAGGAGTTTTCTTGAAAGGTTGAATAGATTTTGGTTTTGTATTGAAATTGTAGTTAACTCCACCTTTATAGTTTTGGACTAAATCAACCTCTGTATTTACATCTTGCTTTTTTGTTTCACTGTAGGCATATGTTGCATCAAAGTTTTCAATATCATAAAAACGCTTCTTTTTGCTTCCAGTTCTTAGCTTCTTAACATTAGAAAAATTTAAACTTCTGCTTGTTTGTTTTTCTGGTGTAACAGCTAGTAAATAACTTTTGTATTTACCATTATCAAGTTGTTTAATTTTTATATCTGTATCGAGAGGGTTATACTTTTGATCTTTTCTTATTTGGTTATAACTCATGTAAACAGGAAGTGAAAGTCCTAATTTTTCAGGGAAGAATTTACCCGCTTGGAAATTACCAGTTGCATCAATATTTCGAATAGTTTCTCTTGATCGTTCACTAACTTTTTGATCAATAGCACCCCATCCAGGAGTACTATAACCTCCGGATAAGGAAACGTTACCTAAATCGGCCAATTTCATATTTACGCTTGCCGTTGATGCCCAACCTCCTTGACGATCGAATTCTGATAATCTTAATTCATTTACCCAAATTTCCGCACATCTTGTATCTGTTCTATGATTGTTTCTTACACCAATCATTAATGATGTAATATTAGCCATACTAGGTGATCCCTTAACATAAGCAGTGTTTCTTCCATCGCTTGTTGAATACCTTGAATTTAAAGCCGCATTTGCTTGATTTCTCTGAGCTTTTAGATTTGCAAAAACTTCTTCATAATTAAAGTCCATTCGGTTTTTCTCATCCCAGGTTGCTTCTTGCTGAAGGTCAATAACCGAAGGAAGAGTTGTTGGATCGGTGAAAATTAGTGGGACTTCATATTCATAGTAGTTTTCAGTGTAGTCAGACCCCATTCTAATAAATACAGACATTTCCATATCAGCTAAATCAATAGGAGCATTCCCCATTTGTTCAGCATGAATATCCATTTGGATTCTTTTGTAAGAAAGTAAGTCTAAACTAACAGGCTTATACATTCCTCTTGCATCACCAGCATCTAAGTCACACACTTGTATTTGCATTGCCTGCTCATTTTGTTGAGCTTGTGACCCTAAATCAAATTGACGTTGTGTATTAGGAGGTAAGACGTAGGGTATTGGTGATTTTTTTGAGTCTTCTTCCAAGTTTACAGCGCCTAGATTAAAAGTAGCGTCAGTAGCTGGAGTCACATCCTCATTTGATAAATCTTCTTCATATTTACGCCAATCGGATCTTATTAAATCCATAGCTCCAAAACGTAATACAACTGGTGCTTTCCAGCCTTTTAAGGCCATTCTTAGGAAACGAATAGATTGAAAACCTTCGATATTACCAATAGTATTATCAGGCGATTTTACAGGAATTCTGAAGTTATACCAGTTTACTTTTTTCTTTGATCCTGCAACAGTAACATTTACCTTTTGAACAAGATAATTACTTCCTATATCTGCTTCTTCCAAATCTTCTGGACGCATTGAAATTTTATATTCATAATAACTTTCACCTTCACTTAAAGTATTATCGCGGTTTAAGTCTTCAATATCAGGAAGAGTCGTAGCTGTGCTTACATAATCTAATCCCGTTGATTCTTGGGTAGGAGAGTTCCCATCTGGTCCGTTGAAATTTTTGTATCGTTCTATTATGTTTGCCTCTTGTCTGTCTAATGTTGTTCCTCTAAAATATTGATAGTTATCCGCAGATGGATCATTTGCAATATTGGATGGAATATTACTACCGAAATAGCTTATATAATCTGCAAAAAATGATCTTTCACCTGCATCTTGTAAACCATCGAAACCAACATCTTGTAATTCTCTTGAAGTAGCGTCGTTATCAAAAGCATTTACAAGATTTAATTTATTAGAAACAATACCCCAGCTAGTACTATCTATTTCGACACCGGGATCATTTGGCGTAGGTAATCCATTTTCAAATGATTTTCTTCCATCGCGAAGAATATCTTCTGATATATTTCCCAAATGGATATATAAATCTCCACCATCGTAAGTACCATCAAATGCATTAATATCGTCGGCAGACGTCGGGTCAAACGGGAAAGGATCCATAACCCAGAACTCAATAAATTCAATGTTTTGACTGGCAAAATCTACGTAATCTATTTTTCTCATTAATCCTCCCCATCTAGTTTCTGGATTTTCCAGCTCACCAGTATTAATATTTATTCCTTGTGAAATACCAGGAGCACCTGAGGTGTCGTAGTTATATGGTCCTCTTTCCATTGGGAAATAAGCTAAATCAAGGGTTTGTAGTTGTGGTGGTTCACCAATAGCTAACTGTTTTTGAGGATAAATCTCAGCTTGTTCGATAATCCTTTGGTATAAGTTTTCTTGAATTTTATCATTTCCTTTTATGTGATCGGGTGTATTTGTTCCGTTGTCACCTTGGAAAAGAGGGTCAATATTATACCAAGCAATTTTAGCTCTGTTAAAACCATATGCTAGATCATTTATTAAATCACCCTCTGGCCATTCGGGGTTATTTTGCGGAGTAGAGGCAAGTGACCATGCAACTCTGTTTCTGATATCAATACCTGTTTGACCAGCTTCAAAGTCGTCAATAAATGAAACAGCCTGTCCATTATTTTCAATTGCATTTGGCGATCCAGGAATTAATTGTGCAAATTCACCCTTTACTTCAATAGACGATTTGGCTTTAGTGTCGATAAATGGAATTTTGTCTACTAACTTCGTTAAGTATTCAGATTCAGTTCTGTAATCGGTATTTAATCCCCAGATTGTGTTTTTAATAGGTTCTTCTCCTTGGTTAACCTTTTGAGTAATAGGTCGCTCCGTTAAATTCATGATTGTTCCGCCCACATGAAAATCTTTGTTAACCTCATATTCTAAATGAGTTCCAAATAACGTTTTGTTCATCATACTAAACATCGAGTTACTCTCAACATTTACCCTGATAGGTGTGTTTGAATTTAAAATTGATTCATTTAGAATGGTTACTTGACCCATATTATAATCCACTCTAAAATCAACTCCTTCAACTAAATTTCTACCACCCGCAGTTACTGTAACCGCACCTTTAGGAATACTAAAGGAGTTTAAGTTAATTACATTACTTTTCGAGGAATATCTTGCGAAAATTCTAAAACGATTCCGCGTTGGGAATTCGTTTTTAGCACGGAATTTACTTACTGTATATAAAGAGTCGAATGCAAAGGAATCAGCTAGTGCAACATTATTAATCTCAGTTCTCAACTTTTGACCAAATGGTTGAAGTACCGGGAAGTAAATTTTACCGTTTTGTAAACGAATAGTTTGTCCTTCAATAATATCATATTTACCATCAGGCTGTGGATTTTGAATGTTATCCAATCTATCCAAATCCAAAATTTCTAACCAACGCTTATTCTTCACATTAGCGTTAGCATTAGCTGCGTTGAAATAGTTAATGTCATTGTTACTTGAAGGATCCCTGTAGCGAATATCTATTTCTAAGGTACTTGCGTCAACACCATAAGTTCCTAATGAATAAACGTTTTTCATCATTAAATCCCAAAGAGGAACTTTAGTATTATTTACCTGAGTAGATTTTAACATTTTTAGGAAGATCGACGATTGAACATCTGGAATTTCGTCGGAGAATTCACCAACTTGATAAACAGTGTTTGAACCTCTTACAGTGTACTGGAAAGCAACTGCTAAAACTTCATCATCTTCCATTTTTCGGTTTAAAGAAAGATATCCTAACTGAGGATGTAAGAAATATTCTGAGTCTGTTAATTTTCTAGCGTTCTCAATTTTATTGAATTCAACACCGGCGGTGTAATTAAATCCGGCTCCAATGAGTTCTCCAGAAGCAGAAGTATATTGTCTAACTAAAGGATTTCCATTGATTTTACTGTATAAATCATTACTTGCATTGTCAGGAAAAGTTTGTCCAGGAATCAATGAAGCATCATACGGATCATTTTCTCCCAGATCCATAAAACCAATTACGTTTCTTGCTCCAGCGTTTGCACTAATACCAACATTAGTTGTCCAAACTTCAATTTTTGTAATATTCACCGCTGAATTTACAATAGGTGGATTTGAAAGTCCCTGATTATAATTGTCTACAAAATATTGAGCTAAAAAGAAGTGACGATTATCCTCGTAATCATCAGCTTGAATGTATACTTCTTTTGTTTGAACACCTCCACTTAATTCGATGGTTTTAGATTCCGATTTTTGCTGAGATAAAACTGATTGGACTCTTAATTTTCCAAATTGCATTTCGGTTTTAATACCAAATAAACTCTGGCTCCCTTGGATAAGTGTAGAGTTTAAAGGCATTGAAACGTTTCCAAGCTCGATTTTTTTAAGGATTTCATCTTCTTTCCCATCGTAGCCTAACTTCATTTGGTTTTCAAAATCAAAAGAGGCTTCAGTGTTGTAGCTAGTTCCTAGTTGAAGTTTATCTCCAATTTTACCCGTTACGTTTAGCTGGATTTTTTGATCAAAATCAAAGCTAGTTACCCTTTGAGACTCAACTCTAATGATTGGGTTTTCGGTTTTGGTAGAAGTAACACCGAAAATTAATTCGGCAGAACCTTGAGGTTTTATTTCAATTTGATTACTTCCGAATATTGACTCTAAAGCTTCACCTCCTAAATTAGGTAATGCCAATCCATCACTACTTGAACCCGAATTTTCTTGCTGTTTTTGCTTCCAGTAATCTTTCTCTGAATCTTTGTAGCGCTCTTTCCAGAAATCATCAAATTTCTTCTCATCACCTGGACGGTAATCTTGTGAACCTAATTTTTCTTGAATTTTGTAGGAGTTAGTTTCTTCATCATAAACTACCTCATATTCCACAGAGTTAGGGTCCTTTAAATCAAAAGGAGATTTCTTTTCCTCATGAAGATTAAAAGGAACGTTCAATGAATCCGATTGTGCGAAAACAAGCTTTCCGCAAATCAATAAAATGAACGCAATTAAATATTTTCCTATGTTAAATTTCAACCCCAATCTAAAGATTTTTCAATGCTTCCTTAATTAAGCCCTCTATGTCTAATTCTGGTTGAGATTTTAGTACCTTATTCAAAACTTTTTCCACCGAATTCTTGGTGAAACCTAATGCCAATAGTGCAGATAACGCTTCATCTCGAGTTGTATTGTTAGCAAATGTTAAAATATTTTGCTCAACTCCTTCAACTTTTCCAAGTTTATCCTTCAAATCAACAATTATCCTTTGCGCCGTTTTTAGCCCAATTCCTTTAATGCTTTTTAAAGCTGTTACATCACCAGTTAATATTGCGGTTGTTATTTCCTCGGCTGTTAAACTTGATAACATCACTCTTGCTGTACTAGCACCAACTCCATTTACAGAGATCAACTGACGGAATATTTCGCGTTCACTTTTTTCTGCAAAACCATACAAAGTATGTGCGTCTTCTTTGATGGAAAGATGCGTATAAAGTGTACAATTTTCTTCGTTTCCGAGTTTAGAGAACGTAATAAGTGAAATGTTTAAAAAATACCCAACTCCTCCAGCTTCAACAACTGCATGAGTAGGAGCTTTCTCAACCAATCTACCTTTTATATGATGAATCATTATTTCTTTTTAGCTTGTTTAACTTGAGCATCAACAACAGCAATGGAAGTCATGTTTACGATTTCTCGAACACTAGCTCCTAATTGCATAATGTGAACAGATTTATTCATTCCCAACAATACTGGTCCAATAACTTCTAAATCACCCATTTCTTGGAGTAATTTATAAGCAATGTTTCCAGATGAAAGATTAGGGAAAACTAAAGTATTAGCTCCTTTGTCTCCTAGTTTAGAGAATGGGAATTGCTCATTTAATAATTTAGGATTAACCGCAAAATTCGCCTGAACATCACCATCTACTGTAATTTCTGGGTGTTGTTCATGTAAAATTTTAACAGCTTTTCTTACTTTATTTGGGCTTTCTCCATCAACCGAACCGAAATTTGAATAACTCAACATGGCAATTCTAGGTTCGATATTA
This sequence comes from Flavobacteriaceae bacterium, assembly GCA_964230605.1. Lineage (GTDB taxonomy): Bacteria > Bacteroidota > Bacteroidia > Flavobacteriales_C. Next base: position 9,792 of record CAXRIN010000071.1, on the reverse strand, counting down.
AATTCTTTAACAGCAGCATGCGTAAGTAATGTAATATCTACTAAATCTTCAGCTGTTGGATTTTGATTAATAGTGGTGTCAGCGAAGAAAAATGGACCGTGATTTTTAGTTAAAACCACATACATACCAGCTAGTTTACCAATTGTATTGTCAACACCAATAGACTGTAAAGAAGGTCGAATAGAATCTTTATATTTTCTAGTAACCCCTGTAATTAATGCATCTGCTTCACCTGTTTCAACCATCATGCTTCCATAGTAATTTCTACTGCGCATGATTTTATCTGCTTCGTATCTTGTAACTCCTCTTCGGTTTCTTTTTTGATAAAGCACTTCTCCGTATTCTACTCTTTTAGCTTGCGCTTCATCAGATCTGGTATCAATTATTTCAATTCCTTCAAGATCTAGTTGATATTCTTCAATTAAATCGTTGATATTGTCTTTATCGCCCAGTAAAATTGGCTGACAAACACCTTCGTCATGTACTAATTGAGCAGCTTTTAAAACTTTATAGCTATCAGCTTCAGCAAAAACAACTCTTTTTGGATGCTGTTTAGCTTGAGCAGTTACCTCTTGCATTAAAGTACTATCATAACCCATTCGGCTAATCAAGTCTTGCTTATATTTATCCCAATCAGTGATTGGTTTTTTAGCAACTCCCGAATCCATTGCGGCTTTTGCAACAGCAGGAGCAACAATCGAAATTAATCTTTGATCAGTTGGTTTTGGGATAATGTATTCTTTCCCAAAAACTAAATTCTTTAAGTTGTAAGCTTTGCTTACTTCTTCAGGAACAGTTTCTTTAGCTAATGCAGCAATTGCTTTAACAGCAGCAACTTTCATTTCTTCGTTGATGCAAGTTGCGTTTACATCCATGGCACCTCTAAAGATGAAAGGGAATCCTATAACGTTGTTTACTTGATTAGGATGATCGGATCTTCCCGTTGCCATGATAATATCTTCTCTTGAAGCCATAGCTACTTCGTAAGCTATTTCAGGATCTGGATTTGCACAAGCGAAAACAATAGGGTTTGGCGCCATTGTTTTTACCATTTCTGGACTCAATACATTTCCTCTTGATAATCCCAGAAAAACATCAGCACCGTTGATTGCTTCTTCCAATGATGAAGCTTCAACTTCGTTTGCAAAAAATGCTTTTTGTTCCGTTAGATTTCCTCTTGATGGTTTAATAACCCCTTTAGAATCTAACATCATTATATTCTCTTTTTTTGCTCCAAGTGAAACATAAAGTTTAGCACAACTTACAGCAGAAGCTCCTGCACCATTAACAACAATTTTAACTTTGTCGATATCCTTCTCAACTAGTTCCAATGCATTAATTAATCCCGCAGTAGTAATGATTGCAGTTCCATGCTGATCATCATGCATAATTGGAATATCCAATTCTTCTTTTAATCTTCTTTCAATTTCAAAGCATTCAGGAGCTTTAATGTCTTCTAAATTTATTCCTCCAAAAGTTGGAGAAATAGCTTTAACTGTTTCAATAAACTTGTCTACATCAGTAGCATCAACTTCAATATCAAAACAATCTAAATCTGCAAAAATTTTAAAAAGCAAACCCTTCCCTTCCATTACTGGTTTTGACGCCTCAGGACCTATATCTCCTAAACCTAAAACGGCTGTTCCGTTTGAAATTACGGCTACAAGGTTTGATTTTGCTGTGTATTTGTAAACATCATCTTTATTCTCAGCAATTGCTAAACATGGTTCCGCAACCCCTGGAGAATATGCTAATGATAAATCTCGTTGAGTACTGTAAGGCTTTGTAGGAATTACTTCAATTTTACCTGGTTTCCCTTGCGAGTGGTAATCAAGCGCTTCCTGTTTTCTTAGTTTGGCCATTTTTTGGTTTTAAATGTTGTCCCTTTTGGATAAACCCGACTAAAATAAGGAATATTGGGCAAAAAGAGTTCATTGTTTCCGGTTTATAGTTTAGCGATTTTTGTATTTTTCGAGTATGCAAAAAATTGCGGTTTTATCTGGAGCAGGAATTAGTGCTGAAAGTGGAATATCTACTTTTCGTGATAATAATGGTTTGTGGGAAAATCATAGAGTAGAAGAGGTAGCTACGCCAGAGGCTTGGCAAGCGAATAAAGAGTTGGTATTAAAGTTTTACAACCAACGAAGAAAACAGCTTTTTGAAGTAGAGCCTAACAATGGCCATAGGGCTTTAGTGGATTTGGAGCAAAAGTTTGATGTTCATATTGTTACTCAAAATGTGGATGATTTGCATGAGAGAGCGGGATCGTCAAAAATTTTGCATTTGCATGGAGAATTAAAAAAAGTGCGATCAACTTTAGATTCAAGTTTGATTTACGAGATGGATTCGTGGGAATTAAAATTGGGCGATCAATGCGAAAAAGGAAGTCAATTACGTCCTCATATTGTTTGGTTTGGCGAATCTGTTCCAAATATTATTCCCGCTGTTGAAATTGTTCAAGATGCTGATATTTTAATCATCGTTGGTACTTCTTTAAATGTTTATCCAGCTGCAGGATTGAGTCATGAAGTAAAGCCAGGAACACCAATTTATTTGGTTGATCCAGCTGACGTTGAAACTAGCAATTTGAAGAATGTTACGCAGATAAAGAGTGGAGCTGGAGAAGGATTAACTAAATTGGCAGAACTATTATTAAACAAATGAATTCATCAATACTTGTAATATATACTGGGGGAACAATTGGAATGGTAAAATCCGAGAATGGTTCCTATGTTCCTTTTTCTTTGGAAAGTCTTACTTCATATTTGCCTGATTTAAAAACATTTGGTTCAGAAGTGAAATTGTTAAGCTTTGAGGAACCTCTTGATTCTTCACATGTTGGTCCAGCGGAATGGCAACAAATCGCCAAAATTATTATTGAAAATAATGAAGCTTTTGACGCGTTTGTGGTTTTGCATGGAACTGATACGATGGCATATACTTCAAGTGCTTTAGGATTTATGTTGCAGGGATTGGGTAAATCAGTTGTATTAACGGGCTCTCAAATTCCTATTTCGGAGGAAGGTACTGATGCTATTGATAATTTTATGAATGCCCTCAAAGTTGCGAAAGATGGAATTGCAACAGAGGTATGTGTTTGGTTTAATAAAATGCTACTTCGAGGAGTTGCTTGTACAAAAGTTGATACATTAAGTTTTGATGGATTCCAATCTCCAAATCAGGAACCTTTAGCTTTTTTAGAAAAAGAAATTAAGTACAATAAAAATGTAAAATTTCAAAGCAATTCCGATTTAGAGTTTAAAACGAATTCATTGTCAAATGTTGCAGTGGTTCCATTAATTCCAGGGCTAGAATCTTGGTTTAATCCTTTACACTTATTGGAAAGTAATGTTCAAGGAATTGTTTTCAAAGTTTTTGGTTCGGGAACAGTTCCTTTTGAGGAAGGGGACGTAATATTTGAAGGATTAAAGAAATTGCAGGAGAAAGGTGTTATAATGATGGCAGTTTCTCAATGTTTAAAGGGAGAAGTTGAAATTGGAAAATACGAAGCGAGTTCCGTACTGAATAATTTGGGAGTCATTTCTGGAAAATCAATTACAACTGAATCCGCTGTTACCAAAATGATGGTAGGTATAGCTAACGTAGAAAATCCAAAAGATTACTTATTGCAAAATCAGGTTGGGGAGTTTTGAGTTTTAAAAGAGCTTGAAGCTGTCATGCCGCACTTGTTGCGGTATCTTAAAGTAAAGGGAGTTAGGTTTGAATATCAGATACTATAACAAGTATGGTAGAACAAATTTAGTTTGTGACAAAAAAATCAAAGCTGTTCTAAAAGTTCAAAAAGTAAATTCTTTTTCCTTTTGGATACCGGGATGTTCGTACCGTCTTTTAACACAATATATCCACCATCTTGCTTTTCATATAGTTCGAAAAAATCCAGATTGATTAAATGTGATTGATGGGCACGAAAGAAGTTTCGATCTTCTAAAATATCACTATATTCTTTCAAAGGTTTTGAAACTAACAACTTCTTATTATCTGCCAAATAAACGCTAGTATAGTTGCTTTCACTCTCCAGACGAACAATTTCATTAATGTTTATTGCTCTTATCTGTTCACTTGTTTTGAAAAGAATCTTTTTAGGTTTGTTCGATTCAGAGTTAGACATTAATGAAAGCAAATTTTGTAACTGCACATCAGATACATTATTGCCAATTTGCTTAACCACTCTGTCAATTGCACTGAATAATTCATTTTCATCTACCGGTTTTAACAAATAATCGATAGCGTTGAATTTAAATGCTTTAATAGCGTAATTGTTGTATGCCGTTATGAAAATGAGTTTGAAATCGGGATTAGTAAATTGTTTAAGTAAATCAAATCCTGTTTGAGATTTACTTAATTGAATATCACATAAAACTAGTTGAGGTTTTGTGCTTGAGATCAGTTCATAAGCATCTTCAACGTTATGCGCTAACCCTAGTACATTGATTTTCCCACTTTGACTTAATAAAGCTTCAAGAGATTTAGCAATTGGGATTTCATCTTCTACTATAACTGCAGAAATCAAATTCATTATTCGGAGGTTAGGACTACAAATTTAAGGGTTATGATTGAATTTTAGGTCTATTTTAAAATTGTAGATGGATCCCAGAAGTAATTTTTAAAGTTGACAATTTGATCTTCAATTACCTTAATGCCTTCAGATTCGAGTTTTTCTTGCATTTCGGTTGAATGTTTAAAATGATTTTTGCCGGTTAAAACACCATTTCTGTTAACTACTCTGTGAGCGGGTATTGAATTTTTAAGAGAATGAGAAGCATTCATAGCATAGCCAACAACACGACTACTTTTGGCAGCTCCCAAAAACTTTGCAATAGCTCCGTAAGAGGTAACCTTTCCTTCAGGAATTTGGGCAACAACTTGATAAACTTGATTAAAAAAATCTGATTTCGAGTTGTCGTAATAATCATTCATGATTTTAAGTTAGGTAAAACCATTTAAAAACCAGTTTTAAAAAGGTTTCGGGCTCCTCTAATCCCACATTTTTGATATTTATTGTAGGCTTGGGCGGCTGCTTCATCCGCCTCAATTCCAGATTTATTTTTCATCCAACAATCTATTATTGCAAATAAAGTGTATGCCTCTGGCGCCATGTAATGAGTTGTCCAAACATAAGGTTCAACCTTAGCGATTTGAAATCCCTTGTCGTAATAGGAATTAGCCATACAAGCTAGAACTGATGTTTTTCTTGATAGCGTATCTTTTGAAGTTGGATAAGTTTGTAATGAAAAGTCCATCAATCCATTATGCCCAACATAATTAATGAGTGTGGCTTGATTAGTATTAATTGTTAAACTGTCATTTATTTTAAATTCTCTGTTTATTCTGCCGGCTGATGCTTTAAAAAAGTCAATATTACATTGTTTGATATTCTTTCCACGATATGCTTCGGCAATGTGATAAACGTTGGATTTTTGGTTAAAGAAAATTAGTCTTTCAAGAATGACTGAATCGACTTTTTCGTTTGAAATTAATTTCCAATCTGCACTTTTTGAAAAAAAGGTTTTTACGCCATATCCACAACCCCAATATAAGTTGTTTTTAGGGTCATCTCCATTACCTATTAATTTGGGAACAGGTACTATTCCTTGGTATTCATTGTCGCACAAGGCAACTAGTGTATAAGTGATTTTTTGGGCTTGAATTTTTAAGTTTGCGAGCAGTAGGAGAAAAAATAGTTTTTTCATGATTGATTTGTTTAGGCAATGAAAATCTAAAAACCCAAAACAAGTAACAACCAATATTTATTGAACGCGGTTTATGATTGAGGGAACGGGCAAGTTTTTAAAATAACTGCTCTCCTTCTTCAATTTTTAAATTATCAAGTGTATACTCGATGTATTTGATAGTTTTTCCTTCTTCTAGCCACATATTTTCATAAAATGTTTTCAGAGAAAGTTCTTTTGTTAATTGGGAATCGGGATTTTGAGGAGTGTATTTTGTGTATATATCATCACAATCAAAAATCACTTCCAAACCTTTTTCGTTTATAACTTCCTTGGTAAATTCATAAAAGAAATCACTGTCTGATTTCAATCGCATTTTCCCACCTCTTTTTAGGAATTGATTATATCTGCTCAAGAAAAGTTTATTGGTTAATCTTTTTCTTCTTCGGTTTTTGTTCATTTGAGGATCAGGGAAAGTAATCCAAATTTCATCAACCTCGTTTTCAGCAAAACAATTGGCAATAAAATCAATTCTTGTTCTCAAAAAACCAACGTTATTTAGATCTTGTTCAATTGCTTTTGTGGCTCCTTTCCAAATTCTGTTTCCTTTAATATCTACCCCAATAAAATTTCTATCAGGATACATAGCAGCCATTCCAACGGTATATTCACCCCCTCCACAGGCCAATTCTACAGTTATTGGATTTTCATTTTTAAAGAAGTCTTTGTTCCATTTTCCTTGAAGAGCAATACCTGTATTCATTACTTCATCCATGGTTGGCTCAACAACATTTTCATATTCGCTAATCATAGCGAATTTCTCCAATTTCCCTTTACTCATCTTTAAAAAATTCTATTTGTAGGTCGAACAATTATTTGTTCAAAATTAGCCCCTTTTGAGGAATTTAACACCATTTCAACAGTGCTTACAATATCTGAAGGTTGCACGAAATCCTCTTTTGGAGCTTCAATTCCATCCCAAGATGAGGTGTTAATTGAGCCTGGAATTACTTCACAAACTTTAACGCCAAAATCTTTTAATTCATCACAAAGCATTTTAGTGTATCCCTGCAATGCGAATTTGGAAATGGTATATGCTGCAATATCTTTTCGAGGAACTTCTGTAATTATGGATCCAATATTTACAATAAGTCCTGATTGCTGACTTTTGAACTGCGGTAAGAATTCTTGAGTAATTGAAAATGCCGCTTTGAAATTAATATCAAGCATTCTTTCAACTTGCTCTAGTTTAGTTTCGGCTAATTCCCCTATTTCAAAAGAACCTACATTATTTATAAGTACGTCAATTTTTGGAAAATCAGATTTTAACTCACTAACCAAGGCATCAACAGATTCAGGAATTGTAAAATCACAAGCGTATGTTATAACACTACATCCCTCCAATTCTGCCGCAACTTGTTTTAGCTTTTCTTGATTAGTCGCGATAATACCTATAGTCCCTCCGAATCGACTCGCAAACTTTGCGAATTCAGCTCCCAATCCTCTACTTGCTCCTGATATAATGAAATTCATACTTAATTCTTTTCCTAAAGACTTGTTGGTGACAATAAGTTATTACGTGAAGTAAAATTATACTTATAAATTTGAAGAGTTGTCACAGAAGAAGAAAATATTGTTTGCTGTTCTTAATTGGGGGCTTGGTCATGCAACTCGGAGTTGGGAACTAATCAATCAATATATTAATACTGGGCACGAAGTTATTTTAGCTAGTGATGGCTTAGCGTTAGAGTTTCTAAAAATTGAATTCCCACAATTATCTACTTTAAAACTTCCTTCTTACAATGCTCAATACGGAAAAGGAACTGGTGTTTTTCAAATGCTTAAAAATGGATGGAAAACTCAAGTTGCAGTTAGAAAAGAGCATCAATTAATTCAAGGTTTTCTTCAGAATAATAAAGTTGATTTAATTATAAGTGATAATAGATATGGGATTTATGATCGTAAGATTAAGTCGGTTATTATTACTCATCAGTTAAATATTAAAGCTCCATTTGGTGAAAAAATAGTGAATGCTCAAAATCACAAGTGGTTAAATAATTTTGATGAAATCTGGGTTCCAGACACAAATGGTGAATTATCAGGAGAATTATCTAAGCCAATTCCAAAAAGTCTTGAAACTAAAGTGAAAGAAATAGGTTGGTTATCACGTTTCGAAAAGGAAGATCCTTTGTCCAATCACGATAAAATAGTTGCAATTGCTTCAGGTCCTGAGCCGCAAAGATCCATTTTGATAAAATCATTAAAAGAGATTTTACAGCAGTTAAATACTTCTGCTGTTTTGTACACTGGGGATCCTTCAAATATTAAAAGTGAGGTTTTAGGTTGTTTGACAATAAAAAGTCACGCTTCAAATGATGAATTTTTAAAAGATTTAAAAAGCGCGAAGGTTGTAATAGGTCGATCAGGCTATTCATCTATAATGGATTATAACAGACTTGGAAAAAGGATGATTTTAATCCCAACACCTGGCCAAGACGAACAAATTTATTTGGGGAATTATCTCAGTGTTAACCCAGAAGTAACAGTGATTTCGCAAAAGGAGTTGACTTTTGCAAAACTAAAAGAGGCGATTAGTGAATTGGTATAACTCATTTTTTGGGGAGTTTTTAGGAACGCTAGTTCTAACTTTTATTGGTTGTTCAACTGTTGCTATCGCTGTGGTGTATGGTGTTTTTCCGAATATTATTCCAATTGCATTAATTTGGGGATTAGGAGTAACAATTGCCATTTATGCAACTAAAGGGTACTCTAAGGCTCATTTAAACCCTGCTGTATCGGCTGCGTTTTACAGAATGAAAGAAATTTCATTTCAACAACTTTTGGGATTTTGGATAGCGCAATTAGCCGGAGGAATTTCAGCTGGATTATTGGTCTATTTAGTTTTTAATGACGGAATTGCTCAGTTTGAAATTAATAACGGAATTATAAGAGGAGATGATCAGAGCTTTGTCTCAGCATCTATTTTTGGTGAATTTTTCCCAAATCCTGGATATATATCCGAGATTCCAACTCTAAGCTTGTTAAGCGCTGTGATTTATGAAGCTCTTGGAACATTTTGTCTAATGGCTGGGATTTTGATAATCATTTCGCTAGAAAAATTAAGGAAATGGGCGCCAATATTAATTGGCCTTTTGGTTGCTTTTTTAATCATGTGGTTAGCGCCTTTTACTCAATGTGGAATGAACCCTGCTCGTGATTTTGGACCAAGGTTGGTTGCTTTTTTTGCAGGTTGGGGAGACGCAGCTTTTCCTACAATAGAATACAGCTTTTTATCCGTGTATATTGTTGCTCCAATTGTTGGAGCCGTTTCAGCAGCATTGATTTTCAATGTTTTAAAGTCAAAGTTTACAGAAGCGAAGAATTAAAAAACTATAGTAACCCTCAATTGATTCGTTCGTAGAGAGGATAAATTATAGTTGCTTAAGTAAGTGGAATTTTCAAACTCAATTAAAAACCTCCTTTTATCAGGAATGATTGTTGGTATAGCATTCGTTCTTGTAGCGAGTATTGGCACACTGGATTTTGCCCAAGAGTTTGAATTGATTACTGGAGAGCCATATTCTCAGAAAATTCTTCTTTTTGTTCTTTTTACAAGTGGAGTTATGGGAAATTATCTATTTCTTTTTAGGCTATGGAAAAACACTAATGAACGATCAAATATTTACTCAGTCATAATCTTTAGCGCAATAATTATTATATCAGTAACAATCATTTTAAAATGGCTTTTGGATGTTTCGGATCAGGTGCAATTGAGTTTTCAAGAAATTGCTTTTCCAACCGACGTTGATGAGTTGACTACGGAAATTAGAACATCCTTACTGCAAAGTGTTACCATAATGTTTGGTCTTTTAGGTGCAGTAGGTTTTGTGTCGTTTTTGGGTTCGCTCATATACCTAAAAAGTATTCTTAAAAACTGATTTTCATTCTTTATCAATTTTATTTTCACTGTTGTCCGATAAAAAAATTAAGAGAAGGAAGACCATAAAATCTTCCTTTCTCTTTTTTAGTAGATTTGTTTTTGAGAAATAAATACTACTATGAATAAAACTACACATTTTTACGGAACTTCCGTTTTCGGACA
>CAXRIN010000070.1:0-26584 GCA_964230605.1 Flavobacteriaceae bacterium | reverse complement strand
CGCTAGCGTTCATCCTGAGCCAGGATCAAACTCTTCGTTGTATAAAAGAAATTTAAATTTTGTAACTGGTCTTGGTTACTCTAACATATTTGTTAAAAGTAAACGCTGCTTCTATCTTCAATCTTTCAAAGAACTTTATATATCAATCAAGCTAAGCTTGAGGTATAATCGTTTCATTCATCTTTAAAACGTCCTCGTCTGTAATCTTCACGGTAACTTTCCAGTCCATTACTTCAAACGGGGCGACAAAGATGTGTCTAATTTTCTAAACCGCAAGAGAAAAATTAAAAAAAAATATTTTCTTTTTCTTTTAGGGCTTCAAAATGTTTTAGAACGACTTCCCAAAAACGGGAGAGCAAAGATACGTTAAGAAATTCTTAATAAACAAATAAAAATAAAGAAAAAACGTCAATAACAAACTAAACACCTATTATACAGTGAGTTAATTTTTATTAGAAATTGATATCAGGGGGTTGAAACTGAAAAAGGAATAACCTTTCCATTGATTACGCATGGAAACTCAAAAGCAAAATCTATGATTCTTTTCGCCATTAATTCGGGTGAAACAGGAGCTTGATATCCGGGAAATGCCTCTTTTAACATTTCTGTATTTACAGCTCCCAATGCTAAACAATTAGATTTTATCCCAAATTCTTTTAATTCTTCAGCCCAACATTCAGACAAACAAGCAATAGCTGCTTTGCTTGAACTATATACCGACAAGCCTGGAAATTTAGCACTTCCTGAATATCCTCCCATAGAACCTATATTGATAATATGTGCTTTCCCTTTTTTAAGGTTATCAAATAATGACTGAACTAATTGTAAAGGAGCCTTATAATTAATGGCTAACATTTTATCTATTTCAAAAAGGGAAGTCTCTTGGATTGATCCATTATATAAATAGCCTGCATTATTAATAAGGACAGAAATTGGATAATCCCCAACTACAGATTCAACTCCTTGCTCCCAGCCTTTTGAAAGAAAATTAGCTTGAATTGGTACTAGTTTGTTATTTAATTGTAATTGAGATGTATTAGAAGAAATAGCAAACACTTTCTCCACCTCATCCATTGAAAGCAATATATTTAACATAGCTTTTCCAATACCTCGGGAACAACCCGTAATCAAAACATTCATCATTTTGATTTAAATGCTTTTAAAGTTTCTTTAGTAAAATCAGACAAAACTAATGTCCCACTCTGCTCCGCTCTTTGCTTCATTTCAATCTCGATATCAACAGTATCATTCCAAAACATCCTTTTCATTTCGAACATAGCCTCAGCTGAATACTTAACGTATTGATTAACTATTTCAGATCCTCTTACATGAATATCATCCACTAATTCAGCATACATACCCTTATCTAAAGCCCAGCTAGCCGATTTCCAATTGGTTGGATTTAAAGACATGTTGCTAAAATGAGCTAGCCCAATTTTTCGCTCAACAGCAGGCCCGATTACAAAAGGACCAATTCCTATGGATAATTCACTTAACTTACAACTTGCATGTTGATTTGCAATCACATAATCTGAAGCACAAACAATACCCACTCCTCCTCCTACAACTTTTCCTTGAACAAGCGTCACTACTAACTTAGGTACATTTTTAATTGCAGAGATAACATTAGCAAACCCAGAGAAAAAGATTTTGCCTTGTTCTTCATTTTGGATATCTAGTAACTCATCAAATGAAGCTCCTGCACAAAAAGCTTTATCTCCACCACTTTTCAAAAGAATACATTTAACTTTATCATTTTCTCCAAAATTCAAGATAGTTTGAGCTAATTGGTTTAGTAAAACAGAAGGTAAGGAATTACTTTTTGGATGAAAAAACTCCACATGTCCCACCCCATTTATAATCTCTGATTTAACGTATGCTTCCATAATATGCTTTGGCTTCGATTAAGATAGTAAAATTAGAAATGATTTATTCTTTATAATTGTTTGAGCAACCTTAACTTGGGGTTAACTTTAATTCAACAAAGAAAGAATTATCTTAGCGAACTAATATTTTTTTCATGAAGGATCAGATAAGAGCACTAGCAGACAAACATTTTGATGAAGTTGTAAAACACAGAAAACATCTTCATGCTAACCCTGAATTATCTTTCAAAGAATTTAAAACGAGTAAATACATCCAAGAATTTCTTTCTGAAAATAATATTGAATTTCAGGCTGGCTTTGTTGAAACAGGAGTTGTTGGACATATTAAAGGGAAAAACCCTGATAAAAAAGTGATTGCTTTAAGGGCAGACATTGATGCCTTACCTATCCTTGAAAAGAATGATGTTGATTACAAATCTAAAAACGAGGGTGTAATGCACGCTTGTGGTCACGATGTTCATACAAGTTCAATGTTTGGCGTTTGTAAAATATTAAATGAACTAAAGGATCAATTTGAAGGAACTATTAAAATTGTTTTTCAACCTGGGGAAGAAATTGTACCAGGAGGAGCCTCTTTGATGCTAAAAGAGGGTGCTTTAAGAAATCCAGATGCAGAATTGATAATTGGACAGCATGTATATCCTCAAATGGAAGCCGGTAATGTTGGATTCAGAAAAGGGATGTATATGGCTTCTGCCGACGAGTTACACGTTACTGTAAAAGGGGCTGGAGGACATGGAGCTTTACCTGAAAAGTGTATTGATCCAATTGTTATTACTTCTAACATAATTGTTGCATTACAATCGATAGTTTCACGAAGTGCAACACCTACTATTCCATCGGTTTTAACTTTTGGACATATTGAAGGTTTAGGAGCAACGAATATAATTCCAGATGAAGTTAAATTGAAGGGAACTTTCCGAACATTTAATGAAGAATGGCGTGCTGAAGCAAAAGTTAAAATGAAAAAAATGGCAGAATCGATTGCTGAAGGAATGGGAGGAAGTTGTGATTTTGATATTCACGACGGATTCCCATACTTGGTAAATGATAATGATACTACTCAAATTGCTTGGGAAACTGCTGAAGATTACCTGGGAAAAGATAAAGTCCATGCACTTGATTTAAGAATGACCTCGGAAGACTTTGCATTTTATTCTCAAAAAATGCCATCTTGCTTTTACAGATTAGGTATATCAAATACACCAGAAGGTGTTAACTCTGGTTTACATACCAATACTTTTGATATTGACCATGAATCATTAAGAACCTCAATTGGTTTAATGAGCTACATCGCATTGAACATGCTTAAATAAATTATTTCTTAATAAAAGTTGAAGAGAAGATTTCCCTTCCTTTTTGAACAGATAGAATATAATTACCACTCGAAAGGTCAGTAACGTTAACGTAATGATCTTTCTGTTTTTGATAATACACTAATTCTCCATTCATGTTGATTATCTGTAATAGCAGATCATCATTATTTCTATTTTCAATTTTGAATTGAATTCGTTCGGTTACAGGATTAGGAAAAATTTCTAAATCTATTTTTTTCACTAAGTCAAGCTTATTTGAGTTTGATGTAACATAATGATCGGAAGTAAACAAACCTCTACCGTGAGTAGCAACATAGATTTGACCAAGGTTTCCAGCCCATTTAAAAGTTTGTTGTCTTATCATTGCTACAGGACATTGCGGAGGCCCATCAAGTTCTTGGCTCCAAGTAGCACCACCATCAGAGCTAGAAAAAAGTCCGTATTCTGTACCGATAATATAATTTCCTGTGGTCATTTCAATTAAAGCTGAATAAACTGGAATTTGCGGTAAATTATTGGCTATTGAAACAAAAGAGCTTTGATTGGATGCGCTCGAAGCTGTTGTTGATTTATAAATATTTGTAGTCTGATCATAAAATCCAACAGTTACCAATAAATGCTCTTTATCATTTGGATCAACCGCCAAATCTGTTATTACAATTGGATTTGAAGATCCAGACTGATCAAAATCTCCGATTAAAGTTACTTCAGCATTTGAAACAGATTCGTCATCTAAAACTTTTGAAACATTACTCACACGATAAACTAACCCTTTATTTGTACCGTAGAAAATTTCATCTCCGTCATTTGAAACAGCAATCGCGGTAACGCCTTCTGGACTTGAGGAAATTTTGCAACCATCTGTAGCTAGTTCAATCCACTCTACATCCCCAGAAAAATGAATAGCGTTCCTTGAAATATACAAGGCTTGATGCGTACCGTAAACTAACATTGATTGTTTAGGATTTTTAAGCTTCAATGACTCTCCTTCAATCAAGGCTTGCTTCAATGTATCTTTAAAGGAAATACCTGGTATAGAAGTATTTACGGTTATAACATCTTCAAGATCATAATTTTTATCGGCAGTAAATTCAACAGAGTCAGGAACTAAATTATCAAAATTGGATTCCCATAAAGTAAAAGGTGTCACAAACTCACTCCAAGCATAATTATACTCCACAATTTCTTGAGTCAACTTTGAGTTTGGATGTGAAAATATCTCCAAATAACTATTAGATCGACTATTATCTCTCATTATTCTACCGTATTGACTTTCAACAAAAAATACATTTGGTAGTAAGTTAGAAATAGCAGAAAAGCCTCCATCACCAGCGTTATGCAATTCACCACTTTGCGCCGTATTCCCTGAATAATCAATGTAAACATTAGAATTATCCTGAGTTCCTCCCAAAACAACACCATCACTTCCATAACCAACACCAAAAAACTGAGTTACATTAAATCCTCTGTTTAACCTTTGAAAAACTTCACCTTCGTCCTTAGTAACAAATATCCCACCATCAGTTGCGATATAATATTGCTTTGGATTTGCTGGATGAAAAACAAACAAATGTGCATCTGCATGAACATAATTATCATCTCCCCAATCACCCGACCAATCACTTAAGGTTTTCCAATTTTCACCTTCTTCCCACTCATAAACCTCAAAACCTCCCATTAATATTCTACTCGAATTGTCTGGAAAAACCGCCAGACATTGATTATAATTCCCTTGATCTCTAAAAGGTTTAAATAAAGAACTTCCTCCTCCAAGAAGTTTCTCCCAAGTTACCCCTTTATCTTTAGACCTAAATAAGCCATCAAAATCATCTCCAGAATTAGACCTTGATATATAGATTATATTTTCATCCGAAGGAGCAACTGCAAAAACCGATCTTCCTGATGCCGGAGTTAAAACCTCTGATACTCCTGAAATTTTTTCAAAACTGTAAACATCTCCTGTTGAAGATTTATAGTAACTCCCTCCCATTGCCAAAAAAACTGTTCCATCAGACAATGCTTTTACATCAAATACATCTCCTGTAATAACACTTGAGGAAATCGTACCATTTACCGCTTGCCAGGTTTCACCTCTGTCTTGACTTCTGTACAATCTATTTTTCCCTCCTGCGTAAATATTACCTTTACCATCGTTCGTAATTGAGCTAACCGCAAACATGTACTCTTCTTTCCCATCCCAAGAGTCTGTCATTAATTGAAAAGTAGTTCCATGAGGTTCAGTTGATCGAAAAACGCCTTTTCCTCGAAAAGCAGAACTCATTGCTGTAGGGAAACTTCCACTTGCTAAGCTCAAGAAAATACCTTCGCCGGTTCCATAATATATATAGCCTAATTCATCTTGAGTAATACAGTTAACGCTTAGATTTTCAGCATCATCCCCTGGAGCTGTTAAACTCCAAGTTAATCCAGCATCGGAGCTATACCACAAACCACCAGAAACACCTCCAGCAAACATCAAATTTGGATTCTGATTATCTATTAATAAAGCTCGAACTCTTCCACCAATATTATCTGGACCAAGCTCCTTCCAATCTAGACCTAACGATCTTTTTTTGGGTACGGAAGCGATTTGCTTGCGAACCTTTTTTAAGACCGAAACAAAATCTTCTGCCGAAGAATAAGTACCAACTCTTTGATTCCAATATTGCTTTAAACCTTGATAGTCTTCATGGATTTCTTCTTTTTCAGCGTGATTTTGATGAAAGCCAACTTTCAAACCAACTAGAAGGATTAATCCAATTATGAGAAGACTATTTTTCAATACTTAAGATTTATTTCTAAAATAGGAATTTTACTCTATATGCTTTTCTGCGTGATAGGACGAACGAACAAGTGGTGAACTTTCCACATGACGGAATCCCTTATTCAAAGCGTATTGACGGTATTCTTCGAACTTTTCAGGAGTAATAAATTCAGCTATTTCTAAATGTTTTGGTGTTGGTTGTAAATATTGTCCAATAGTTACTATATTTACATTAACTGATGCTAAATCATCAATTGTTTCAAAGACCTCATCTTCCGATTCTCCCAGTCCAACCATAAAGCCGGATTTAGTTTTCATTCCGCCTTTTTTCAATCGGAATAAAACCTCTAAACTTCGATCATATTTTGCCTGAACACGAACTTGCTTCGACAACCTTCTAACAGTCTCTATATTGTGCGACACTACCTCAGGTGCAACATCGATAATTCTTTGAAGATCTTCCCATTTACCCATAAAATCCCCAATAAGAGTTTCCATTGTTGTTCCTGGACTAATTCTTCTAACAGCTTCGACTGTTTTAACCCAGTGATCTGCACCACCATCAGGTAAATCATCGCGATCTACCGAAGTAATAACAGCATGCTTTACCTCCATTGTTTTAATGGATTTAGCAACCTTAACAGGTTCCCACTCATCTAAATCTTCACCTTTCCCTGTTTTAACAGCACAAAACCCACAACTTCTGGTGCAAGTGTTTCCTAATATCATGAAAGTCGCCGTACCTGCTCCCCAACATTCTCCCATGTTTGGACAGTTACCGCTCTGACAAATTGTATGCAAGTTATTGTCATCAACCAATTTCCTTACCTTCTTGTACCCTTCTCCAATAGGAAGTTTCACTCTTAGCCATTTTGGCTTTTTGTACAAAGGCTTCTTTTTTTCAACTTGCTCGCTCATACCCTTCTATTTATCTGTACCATTTTCTCCCGTATTGTAAACTAAGATATAAGCTAACGAAAACAGGATAATTATCTGTAAATGCTAAAATTTCAACGTTTCTGTAGTAACCATCTATTACTGCACCAACTTCCAAACTTCTTATGGATGTTCTTTCTGCAGCGTATTCAAAATTCAGCGCAAATTTACCGAAAATTCCTGGCTGAACAGTCATCTCACCAAAGCCTTTAAAATATGGTCCAGAGCTAACAATATTGAAAACATCATGCCTGTCAGGATCAAACCTTTCCAAAGTAGCCAATTGGTTATCCCCATAAATCATGTAATAGTAATTGGGCTTTAAAAAAGTTGAAGTAAAACCAAATGAATAAATTGTTTTTAATTCAACTCCCTCTCCAAATGGTTTGAAGGATATAATATTATGATCACCTAAACCTAGACGAAGATTATAAGCACTATTTAGTTTTGCAAAAACAAACCCACTTGAACCGTCGGCCGGAAGTAACTTCACCTCTCTTGGATGTTTTAGTGTCGTTAATTCCGCCTCATAAAGTCTTTTCCTTTTGACTGTTTTATGATAACCTCTTCTAACTCCTCCTCCCCATCCATGAGTATTTATTTGAACTCCAGAATAAAAAATGTGATGATACCCAACTGTATGATCTCTTTTATCTTCCTTTTGACCGAAAGCCAAAGAAGACACCAGAAGACAGAAAAAGAGCAACTTATTTTTCATCCGACTAACCAAATTAAGCTTTTTATCGTGTTGAAGCTAATTTGTTAGTTTAAGGCTTTTTCAAAAGAAACTTCCGAATGAGAAGCATCATAAACACATTTACCATCCTTTATCACTAAAATTTGTGGAGATTCGTGGTAAACAGAGTATCTACTAGCTATTTCATTACTTACTTCTCTGAATGAAATTAAATCCAAGTAATAAACATCTGCTTTGGCTTGCACATCGTCGTTATATTCACTTGTAAGTATTCTTTTAGCGAAAGTACTTACACTACATCTTGTACTGTGCTTAAAAATAACTTGAGCTTTTTCTTTTGATTTTTCATCAATCTCATTCAATTGTTCAACAGAATTCAAATTTATCCAATCCATCTTACTACTTTTATTCCGAGCAAAACTCTCGAAAAACTTAAATATTTTCAACATTGCTCAAGTTTTTGTTTTTATTCATTAATTGAATTTATCAATGTCGGAAGTTAGCCCAAAAATTCATTCGAGTTGGTTACATAGGTTACAAATGGAATTTGAATCGCCTTATTTCAAAGAATTAAATGACTTTTTAAAAATAGAATCCGACACTTTCACTATTTACCCCAACGAAAATGAAATTTACAACGCCTTTAACCAAACACCATTTGAAGATGTTAAAGTTGTAATAATCGGGCAAGATCCATATCACGGAGAAAATCAAGCGCATGGGTTGAGTTTTTCTGTGCAAAAAAGAGTTAAACTTCCACCCTCTTTGAAAAACATCTACAAAGAAATTGAATCAGACATAGGAATCAAACTTCCTCAATCGGGAGATTTAACAGCTTGGACTAAACAAGGTGTTTTACTACTAAACGCGACTCTAACGGTTCGAGCTCAATCCCCTGGAAGTCATCAAAAAAAAGGATGGGAAAAATTTACTGATGCAGTAATTCGAAAACTATCTAATGAAAAAGAAAATCTGGTATTTATTCTTTGGGGAAAATACGCTCAAGACAAGGGGGTTATTATTGACTCTAACAAGCACTTTGTTATCAAATCGGCACACCCTTCTCCTTTTGCTGCTCGAAAAGGATTCTTTGGAAGCAAACCTTTTTCTAAGACAAATGAATTTTTAAAATCAAAAAACATTATTCCGATAGATTGGTCGTTAGAAGTTTAATGAAATTAATCCATTTCATATTAATCGTATTATCACTGCCTAGCATTGGGCAAATTACCATTAACTGGAAGGGTGATGATTGCTCAAACTTTCAATACAAACCTGACTCAACATTCAATTCCTGGAAGGAATATGACGCCTCAGTTAACCTCCTTCATAAGGAAGCTTATTCAAATGGTTTTTTATATTTTTCTATAGACTCACTTGTCAAAAATGATTCGCTTAATTATTCGGCCTATCTAAAAATCGGAAATCAATTTTCATGGGACAAAATCTCATTAAAAGACAAGCAATACAGAATCCCCAATCACATTAAAGGTAAATGGCAGAAATCTCTAGTTTCACCATCTGATCTAGCCAACCGTTTAAATAATATTGTTACCTACTACCAAAACAATGGCTACCCATTTGCGAAAGCCAACTTGGATAGCATTACAATTTCCAATAGAGAATTATCCGCAATTATAAATTTAGCTCCCGGCCCTAAAACAGTATGGGATGAGATTAAAATTGAAGGAGACGCAAAACTTAAACCATATTACTTCGCAAATTATTTAGGCATTCAAAAAGGGAAAAGTTATGATGAATCACTTTTCTTATCTATTAACAAACGATTAAAAGAACTTCCTTTTGCAAAATCAATAAAAGCTCCAGAAGTGAAGTTCACCAAAGACAAGGCTACTGTTATCCTCTATTTAAAAGCCAAATCCGCCAATTTTATTAATGGAGTTATTGGGGTTCTACCCAATACTAGTTCTGCACTAACTGGAGATGAATCTCAATTGGTTATAACCGGTGATTTAAAACTTCATTTAGGAAACTCATTTGGGTACGGAGAAAAACTCAAAATCAATTGGAAAAGAATTCAAGCTGAAACCCAAGAATTAAAAACAGATGAAGACATTCCTTACATTTTTAAAACTCCTTTTGGGTTTTCACACAATCTAAATCTTTTAAAACAAGACACTAGTTTCATAACTTATAAAAACCAAATTGGATTAAAATATGATATCTCCTCAGAAAAATACTTTACGGCTTTTTGGGAGAATGAAGGAACTAACAAACTTTCCAATCAAGCAATTAATCAATCCAATTTAACTTCCAATTCAGGGTCAAAAAACGCATATGGATTAAAATTTCACTTAAATCTGCTCGACTATAAATTCAACCCTCGAAAAGGGTTTCTTTTAAATCTTGAGGCAAAAGCTGGTTTGAAAAAACTAACAGGGATAAAGCAGGGAGAAAAAATTATTATTCCTTTTTCTGAAACAGATGCTATAAGTTCATCTCTTTTGGTACCTGAAACATCAATGATTTATGAATCGGAAATCACTGTAGAATCTTACATCCCCATTTGGAAAGCTCTTACTTTAAAAATCGCAAATAATTCAGGTCTTAAACAAAATGATTACTTGCTAGACAATGAACTTTTTAGACTTGGAGGATTTCAATTATTGAGAGGATTTGACCAACAATCTGTATTTGTAACCAATTACTCCATTTTTACCACTGAAATTAGATTCCTATTTGAGGAAAATTCTAATCTAAATCTATTCTGGGATCAGTCTATTATTCAAAAACTTACTCTATTAGAGAATGAATTAGAATACCCGATTGCCTTTGGAGCAGGAATTAATTTCGAAACAAAACCTGGTATATTTTCACTTAGTTATGCATTGGGAAAGTTCTCAGACACACCTTTACAATTCTCAAGCGCTAAGATTCACTTCGGATTTGTGAATTTGTTTTAATTGCAACCGAAAATTTAAATTCAAGTAAAAGAATAGTGTGCTTTAGAAAATTACTTCTTGTTTTCATATTACCAATTATTTTTGGATTAACGCCTAAACAAAATCCAACAGAGAAAGACATTCTCTTTTTCGTTCAAGAATATTGCAATGATTTTTACCCCGAACATAATGTAAAAGAACTTTTGTTTGTCTCTATTAAACAACAAAGAATATATCTTATTAGGCATGGCCACATGGTTACATCCTATCCAATAAGTACCAGCAAATTTGGAAATGGAGGAAAGGCAAACAGTAAAAAAACACCTTTAGGGCTTCACCAAGTAGAAAATAAAATAGGAAAAGGTGTTCCCATCAGAGGCATCATTAAAGCTGGAGTTTACACTGGTGAAGAAGCAGATCTTGAACATTATCCAGTTCCCATTGAAGGAGATTTTGTAACCACTAGATTATTATGGTTAAAAGGTTTAGAGCCAGGTAAAAATCTTGGAGGGAATGTAGATTCATATACTAGGAGAATTTATATACATGGAACTCCCGAAGAAGGCCTCATTGGAAAACCTTCATCTCACGGCTGTATAAGAATGACTAATCATGAAGTAATAGAGCTTTTTAAATTAGTTGAAAAAGGACTTCATGTGCTTATTTTGAACGTTTAATTTCTTGTTATCTTTAAAAGATGGAGATTGCACTTTTAATTATTGGACTTGCTATTGGAGTATTGATTGGATATCTAATCGGAAAGTCAAAATTCAGTAAAAACGAAAATATTCATCTTCAAAAAATAACTGAACAAGAAGTTATAAATCAGCAATTAAATTCTCAATTAATAGAATTAAAGACAGAGATTACCGCTAAAGAAAATCAAATCTCTGAAGGGTATAAGAAAATCAAAGATGCCGAAATTTCTGCGGCTCAAAAACAAACTGAGATTGACAATTTAAAATCACAATTTACAGAATTCAAAGAAGAGGCATCAAAAATGCAGCAGCAACTAAAAGTTGAATTCAAAAACATCGCAAACGAAATTGTAAAAGAGCAATCAAAGGATTTTTCCGAACATAATCAAAGCATTCTTAAGCCATTTAAAAATCAATTAGAGTCATTTGAGAAAGCGGTTCAGGAACAAATGAAAGATAGTATTGCACGAGCAAGTAGTTTTAAGGAACAAATTGACCAACTTAAAAGTCTAAATCTTCAAATTTCAGAAGAGGCAACTAACTTGACCAACGCTCTAAAAGGTGACAATAAATTCCAAGGAAACTGGGGAGAATTGATCTTAGAGAGAGTTTTAGAAAACTCTGGTTTAATCAAAGGCTCAGAATATGATTTGCAAGTAAGCCTAACTAATGTTGACGAAGATAAAATTCAGCCTGACGCTATAGTTTACCTGCCAGATAGAAAGCATATAATTATAGACTCAAAAGTTTCTTTAGTTGCCTATGAAAAGTATGTAAACTCAACAGATGATGCGGAGAGAGACCTTCATTTAAAAGCTCATTTACTTTCTGTAAAAAACCACATTAAGCAATTAAGTGAAAAGAAATACCAAACAGCAAACGGTATTAGTACGCCTGATTTCATTTTATTGTTTGTTCCAATTGAAGCTTCCTTTGGTGTGGCTGTTAAAGAAGATATAGACCTGTTTAACTTCGCATGGAACAAGAATATTGTAATTGTTAGTCCAAGTACTTTGCTTGCCACCTTAAAAACTGTTGCTTCATTATGGAAACAAGAAAAGCAAAACAAAAACGTATTAAAAATTGCAGAAGAGAGCGGTAAGCTTTACGATAAGTTCGTAGGTTTCATTAGTGATTTAGAGAAAATAGAAAAAAGCTTAGATAAAACAGCTAGTGATTTTTCTGAAGTTAAAAAGAAATTAAGCGGTGGGCAAGGTGACATTATAGGTAGAATTGAAAAAATAAAAGCATTAGGTGCAAAAGCAACAAAACAAATTGATGAAAAATACTTGGAAGATTAGTCTTATTTTAACCCTAGGACTTTTCATCTTTAATTGTAGAGGTCCTTTAAGACTTAATGAATTTGACCTAGCAGAAGGTTATCAAGTTAATGGCCTTCAATATGAACTAAACTCTTCTTTCTTCAGCTTAAATGATTCTATCACAGAACTATCTGTTGTGATAAAACCCAGCGATTTACTTTTTGCAAAAACTAAAACAAATAATTATATCGCTAGATACACAATTGGATACAAAGTTTTTGAAGGCTATAATGAAAAGCTCCCTGTAGATACAGCAAGAATTCATTATTCCTTGAAGCAAGAAAATGTGCAAAACCAAAAATTGCATAAAATCAAAATGTTCGCGCCTTTGGGTAAAAACTACATTGTTAAAATATTTATCACTGATGAAAACAGAAACTTTACAGCTTCAACCATTAAGACATTAAGAAAAAAAAATACGAACGATAGATCTTATTTCGAAATTCAATCTCTAAACCCTATAAAGATTAACCCAACTACATTTCAGGAAGATTCATTTAAATTAATTTGCTCAAATCCATCAATTAAGAAATTAAAAGTTAAAATATTTAGCTCCAATTTGATAAGCGCACTTAAACCATATGAAGTCAATTATTCATATCAATTTGCCCAAATCCCTGATTCTACATTCGACATTAACATTAGTTCAACTCTTTCTTTTCCTCCCTTAAAAAATGGATATTATCACTTTATTACAGATACCATTTCTAACACTGGATTTTCTGTTTTTTCCGTAAATGAAAGCCATCCAAAATTGAATTCATTAAATCAAGCAATTGGAGCAATGGGGTATTTATTGGGTAAATCTGAATACGCAGAATTAATTAGATCAGAAACACCTAAGAAATCATTTGAACAAGAATGGCTAAAACTTGCTGGCAATAGACAAAGAGCTCGAAATTTAATAAAAGACTACTATCGAGAAGTAGCTATTGCGAACAAATTATTCACCTGTCACCAACCAGGATGGACCACAGACCGTGGTATGATATACATTATTTACGGAGCTCCTCGAATTGTTTATCGATACGATAATTCTGAAGTTTGGATTTATGGAGAAGAAAATAATTTATTGAGCGAACAATTCGATTTTAAAAAAATTGAAACTAATATATCAGACAAGATTTTTGTCCTCAAACGAAATATCAATTTCAAAATCAATTATAACCGAATGGTGAATGCTTGGATTGACGAAAGAGGATACTAATTCTAGTGACTCCAATCAAAACCATCTAACTTTTGAACACAACTTACTAATAGGTCAATAGAATTTCTGACATCTTCTTTATGGCATGTTTCGATTACTTGATGAATATGGCGTGTAGGTATTGAAATTGCTCCTGCAATACTACCTCCAGCTGTAAACTGTTGAAGAGCCATTGTATCAGTACCTCCACCTGTTAAAATCTCGGGTTGCCATTTAATTTTATTAGCATCAGCAGTTTGCTTCATGAACTTAACCATTCGTTGATCACAAATAGTTTTTGAATCCATGATTTTTATCCCCGTCCCCATTCCAAGGGAAGTGATTTTCTCATGATCTGAAGCACCAGGAGTGTCAAATGCAATAGTTGTATCGATACAAATACCAAAATCAGGATTTATAGCCAAAGTGGCTACCTGCGCACCCCTAATCCCCACTTCTTCTTGAACAGTAAATACAGCATAAAAATCGAATGGAATTTCTTTACCCTTTAGTTCTTTTAATGCTTCAATTAAAATGAAAACCGCAACTCTATTATCCAAAGATTTGCAATTCACACACTCTCCGATTTCAATCAACCCTCTTTCGCGAGTAACAGGATCACCTACTGAGACAATCTTTTCAACTTCCTCTTTCTTCATCCCCAAATCAATGAAATAATCTGAAATCTTTGGCGCCTTATTTCTTTCTTCAGGTGTCATAACATGAATGGGTTTAGCTCCCATCACTCCAATAACATCTTCTCTTCCATGAACAATAACTCTTTGCGCTGTTAATGTTTTAGGATCAAAACCTCCTAATGTGTGAAACTTAAGAAAACCATCATCAGTGATATGAGTAACTACAAAACCAATTTCATCCATATGAGCTGTAGCCATTACTTTCTTAGAAGATTTCCCTTTTTTAACAGCTACAACATTACCCATATTGTCAACAGTTATTTCATCTACTAAATCCTTTATTTCTTCCATCACTAAATCTCGCACTCGATTTTCAAAACCTGGTGCTCCAGCAACCTCACATACACTCTTTAGTAATTCAACATTTATTGACATAATAATTGATTTTAAAATGGGTAAATCAAAAATAAAAAAAGGGAATCAACATTAGTTGATTCCCTTTCAAATATTATAAGATAAAATTAAGCTTGGCTTAATTTCAAAGTATTTGTTTTTCCTTTAGCTTGAATTGGCATTGAAGCAATATTAATGAAGTAATCTCCTTCTTTAATAACACCTTTTTCTAATAATGAATTCTTAATATCCTCAATATTCTGATCCGTTGAGAAGGAATTATCATAGTAAAATGCTTGAACCCCCCACACCAAATTTAGCATATTCAAAATAGCTTTGTTACTTGTGTAAACATAAGTATATGCTCTTGGTCTTTGCGAAGAAATCTTAGTTGCAGTATAACCAGAAACAGTCATCGTAATAATTGCCTTCGCATTAACACTATCTGCTAAAGTAACAGCGCTTGTACAGATGTTATCAGAAATAAATCTTTCTTCTCTATAAATTGGCATGTAATCATGGTTGTAAATATCATCGTATTCCTCAACCTTTTTAACAATGTTTGACATTGTTTGAATTACTAATCCTGGGTGTTTACCAACAGAAGTTTCACCAGATAACATTACAGCATCAGCCCCATCCATTACAGCATTTGCAACATCATTAACTTCAGCTCTTGATGGAGTAATACCATCAATCATACTCTCCATCATTTGAGTTGCAACGATAATTGGCTTTGAAGCTTTCAAACATTTCTTAACCATCATTTTTTGCAACAAAGGAACATCTTGGTAAGGAACCTCAATACCTAAGTCACCACGAGCAACCATAATAGCGTCAGTCTCATTAACAATTCTGTCAATATCATCAATCGCCTCAGGTTTTTCGATCTTAGCAATGATTTTTAAATTTCTGCCAGCTGCTTTAATCAATTTTCTTAACTCAATAATATCCTCAGCACATCTAACAAATGAAAGTGCTACCCATTCAATATCTTGAGTTAAAATGTAATCTAAATCTTTTCTGTCTTTTTCAGTTAAAGATGGTAATGATATTTTTGTGTTAGGAAGGTTTACCCCTTTCTTACTCTTTAAAATCCCACCATGTTCTACAACTGCAACAACTTCATCCACACCATTTGAGCTTTCAACTCTAACAGCTAACTTCCCATCATCTATCAAAATCAATTCTCCCGGATTAACATCCTGAGCAAAATTTTGATAAGTCATGTATACTTTTTCTGAAGTACCTACACACTCTTTATTAGTGAAAATTATCTTGTCTCCGTTCTTTATTTCACACCCTTCATTCTCCATCACTCCAACACGTAACTTAGGCCCTTGTAAATCGGCTAAAATTGCAATGTTAGCATTAAGCTCATCATTTACTTGTTTAACGCGCTTAATATTTGCTTCGTGAATACTGTGGTCTCCGTGAGAGAAGTTTAAACGACAAACGTTAAGTCCTTTTTCGTACATCTCTTTAATCACTTCAACTGAAGAAGATGCAGGCCCTAATGTCGCTACAATTTTGGTTCTCTTTAAGTCCATATAGTTTTGGTTTACTAGTCTATCTTAAAAACAAGCAGCAAATATACACAATTCAATCCATATAATAACGTCAATGTTTAAAGGGATTTCAATGTGAAATTGAAGTAAAAAAAGTGTTAAGAATAAGAGTCTTTAAAACAGTAAGTTATTCCTGCTTTTTAGCTCCATTGGATCAATTTGAACAGTAGTTAAAACAGAAGGTATTTTTCGAAATTCATTCTTAAAATCATTCAGTTCATCATCCGACATAGGTCCCCAATATTGAACGAAATAATCAATTTGTTTCAATTCAGGTATCAAATACCCAGCGCTGCATCGGTTTGAAATCAAATGATAAGTAGTATAACTTTCCTCGTCATCATAACGATACAAACTAAAATTTCCCTGTTTATTGGGCCCGAAAGATAAATCTACATCATCAACTCTTTCTAAATCAATTTCAAATAATTGATTCATCCCCCAAGCTAAACGATAATTGGCTACATGGCTAGACACACCAAATAACGCGAAATCAAAATCGTACTCTAGTTCAAGAACAAGCTTACTCATTTAGAATATTTTTCTTCAGACAAAAATACTCAGCAGCTTTTTGTTCGGCTTTCTTTTTTGATTTTTCTTTTCCTCTTGAAATTTCCTCTCCATCGAGAATCACACAAGCTTCAAAAATTTTATTTCGCCCTTCTCCCTCCTCACTTACAATTTCGAAAACTAGCTCTCGTTTTTCCTTTTGAGCCCACTCTATAATTCTAGACTTAAAATTAGTCTCCTCATTCTCAAGTTGGTCAAGTGAAATATATGGTTGAATGATTCTTTCAAGAATAAATTTTTCGCATGCTTTTGTACCTCTATCAAGATAAATCGCTCCTATCAAAGCTTCAAAAGCATTTCCGTAAATGGAATCAGTTTTACTTTTCTTATCAAGCCGTGCTATTACGATTTCATCCAAACCAATTTTCTTAGCAAGGCTATTTAATGAATGCCGACTTACAATCTTTGATCTCATTTTGGTAAGAAAACCTTCATCTTTAGTTGGATAAACCTCAAATAAATAATTAGCAACAACAGCTCCTAGAATAGCATCTCCTAAAAACTCAAGTCGCTCATTACTTTGAGTATAACTTGATGAATGATCGTACACTGCAGATTTGTGCACTAAAGCTCTTTCAAATAAAAAAACATCGTTAGGATAAAACCCAACGATGTTTTTAATGTTTTGTGCAAATTTGTTTTTTCTAGAAAATACAGACTTAAATATAGAATTGAAATTCAAAACTATCCTTTGTATTTTTTGAAAACAACAGAAGCGTTATGCCCACCAAATCCAAAAGTATTTGTCATGGCAACATCAACGGTTCTTTCTTGACCTTTGTTTAATGTAAGATTTAACTTACTATCAATATTTTCGTCTTGAGTGGTATGGTTGATTGTTGGAGGAACAAAATCCTCTTGCACTGCCTTAACTGTAGCTATAGCTTCAATTGCACCAGCAGCACCTAACAAGTGACCAGTCATAGACTTAGTTGAACTAATGTTCAAATCATAGGCCTTTTCACCAAAAACACCTTGAATAGCAGTAAGCTCAGCAACATCTCCTAACGGAGTTGAAGTACCATGTACATTGATGTAATCAACAACATCGATATCTAAGCCTGCATCTTCTAAGGCATATTTCATTACGTTTTTAGCACCCAAACCTTCTGGATGTGGAGCTGTCATATGGTGTGCATCCGCAGACATTCCACCACCAACAACTTCTGCATAAATTTTTGCTCCACGTGCTTTAGCGTGCTCATACTCTTCAAGAATAAGAGCTCCAGCACCCTCTCCTAACACAAAACCATCACGAGTTGCATCAAATGGACGAGAAGCAGCAGAAGGATTTTCGTTGTTTGTTGAAAGAGCATGTAAAGCATTAAATCCTCCAATACCAGTTTCGTTAACAGCAGCCTCTGAACCTCCAGTCACAATAACATCTGCCTTACCTAATCGAATATAGGTAAATGCATCAATCATAGCGTGACTTGAAGAAGCACATGCTGAAACTGTAGCATAGTTTGGACCTCTAAACCCATGTTTAATTGAAATATTACCCGGAGCAATATCTGCAATCATTTTAGGTATAAAGAATGGATTAAACTTAGGACCTTCGTTATTCTCCCTAGCTTTTAATAATGCTTGGGCTTCGTCTTGGAAAGTTTCTAAACCACCAATACCTGACCCCCAAATAACACCAACTCTATCAGGATTAAAATTACCTTCAATTAATCCAGCATCAACAATCGCTTCATCAGTAACAATCATAGCGTACTGACTAAACTTATCCATTCTCCTTGCATCTTTTCTGTGAATAAATTCATTCACATCAAAGTTTTTTAACTCACAAGCAAACTGGGTTTTATGATGTTCAGGATCAAAGTATGTAATTCTTGCAGCACCACTAACTCCTTTTTTTAACGCCTCCCAATATTCAGGATACGTATTTCCTATAGGAGTAAGCGCACCAAGCCCTGTTACAACAACTCTTTTTAACTCCATAACCAGGTTAAAAAATGGTTACTATTACTTTGCGTTTTCTTCGATGTAGCTAATCGCTTCTTGAACAGTTCCGATCTTTTCAGCTTGATCGTCTGGAATAGCGATATTGAATTCCTTTTCGAATTCCATAATTAACTCAACTGTGTCTAATGAGTCAGCTCCTAAGTCGTTAGTGAAGCTTGCCTCTGGAGCAACCTCGCTTTCATCAACTCCTAACTTATCAACGATAATTGCTTTTACTCTTGATTCGATATCAGACATTTTTTTAAATTTTAAAGTTACAGCCTGCAAAGAAAAACATTTCTTCATAATTATTCAAACAATTTGTTTGATGGGTTATTAACAATTTAACATTTACTTAATCCAAAACAAAAGGAAACGAAGATTTACTTCTAACTTTGCTACAAACGTTTTCACATGAAAAAACTTGCAATATTTGCATCAGGAGGAGGTTCAAACGCGCTTAAAATCCATGAGTACTTCTCAGACATTAAGGATGTTACAATAGATTGCATAGTCGTTAACAATCCAAAGGCTGGTATAATTGAAAAGGCTAAATCTTGGGATTGTGACATAATTGAAATCTCCAGAGATTCTTTCTATAAAGACAATTCTGTTTCCAAAGAATTACATGAAAGAAGGATCGATTTAGTTATTCTCGCAGGATTTTTATGGCTAATTCCTCAACATTTATTGGAAACTTTTCCAGAAAAAATTATCAATATCCACCCTGCTCTTCTTCCAAGCTACGGAGGAAAAGGAATGTATGGCATGAATGTTCATAAAGCAGTATTTAATGCTAAAGAAAAGGAATCGGGAATAACTATTCATACAATAGATGAAGAGTATGATAGAGGGCAAATCCTTTTTCAGAAATCTGTAAATATTGAGAATTGTAAAAATCCAGAGGAAATTGCTTCTGAAGTTCTTAAAGTAGAGCATGAAAACTTTGCAAAAGTAATTCATGATTACCTAAACAAATGAATGAAGTAATCATATATACTGACGGCGCCGCAAAAGGGAATCCAGGAAAAGGTGGATATGGTACTATATTAATGGCTGGCGGTCACATGAAAAAACTTTCTCAAGGATTTAAATTAACCACAAACAACAGAATGGAATTACTTGCTGTTATTGTTGGCCTTGAGGCACTAAACAGAAAGTGTCAAGTAAAAATATTTTCAGACTCGAAATATGTTGTTGATGCTGTTGAAAAAGGTTGGGTTTTCGGTTGGCAAAAAAAAGGATTTAAAGACAAAAAGAATCCTGATTTATGGCGAAGATTTTTAACGATTTACAAAAATCATGAAGTAAAGTTCCACTGGGTAAAGGGCCACGCTGGGAACAAATACAATGAAATGTGTGATGAATTAGCTGTAAAGGCCGCTGAGGGAAAAAAATTAATTGAAGACACTGGTTATTCCCCTAGTTAATCGAAACATTATCAATTAATCTTACACCTTCGAAAAACCCAGCAATAAAGAGCCTTTTAACACTATTATATTCGAATTCTTCTAAATATTCCAGTTCAAATCCTGCTGCGGCTAAATTTCTTTCCGATTCTGACCTATTCAAATCATTATACCCACTTATGGTTTCAAAAATAACTTTTGCACGTTCCCTACCCTCTTTACTTAATCTTACATTCCTGCTACTCATCGCTAATCCATTTTTCTCTCGAATAATGGGTCCTCCAACTATATCAACGTTCAAACCTACTTCGTCAACCATTTTTCTGATCACCAGTAGTTGTTGGTAATCCTTTTCCCCAAAAAAAGCTTTGTCTGGTGTAACCGCTGAAAACAACCTGTACACCACCTCAACAACACCTTTAAAATGTCCAGGACGGTGTTTACCCTCCATTACTTCATCTAGACCATCTAAATTAACTTGAACCTTGTTTAACGATTCAATTTCATCTTGAGAAGGAATAAAAACCGCATCACATTCATTCAAAGCAAGTAAAGATAAATCAGCCTCTTCATCTTTTGGATAGTTTTCAAAATCCGAAATATCATTAAACTGAGATGGGTTCACATAAATACTGGCAATAGTTACATCAGTTTGTTTCTTAGACAATTTGACTAATGACATATGACCTTCATGCAAGAATCCCATTGTAGGAACAAATCCAATAGTTTTACCTTCATGCTTCATTTCAGAAACATAATTGGTTATCTCATAAAGTGATCTTAATACTTGCATAATTGAGCTGGCAAACATACTAAAGATTAACATTCAAACTTCTATTAAACCCCAATTTATTCCCATAAACTATTGAAAAACTGGTATATTTTACGTATTTTCGCGCTTCATTTAATACAGGCATCCTTTGGCCGAGGGGAGGAAATAACTAAAGTCGAATGAAGAAAAGAGTACTATTTATAAACCAAGAGATGCTACCATACATCGAGGAATCTGAAATTGCAAAAATTGGTAGACATCTTCCACAAGGAATTCAGCAAAAAGGAAAAGAAATTAGAACGTTTATGCCGCGTTATGGTTGTATAAATGAAAGAAGAAATCAATTACATGAAGTTATCCGATTAAGTGGAATGAACTTAATTATTGATGATAACGACCATCCTCTTATCATAAAAGTAGCCTCTATTCAGGCTGCTAGAATGCAAGTTTACTTTATTGACAATGAAGAATTTTTTCAAAGAAAATTTGGATTGAAAGATAAAGCTGGCAAATACTTTGAAGACAATGACGAAAGAGCCATCTTTTACTGTAGAGGAGTATTAGAAACAGTAAAAAAATTAGGTTGGGCACCTGATGTCATTCATTGTCATGGATGGATGAATGCTTTTGTCCCTCTTTACATTAAAAAGGTTTTTAATGAAGATCCTATTTTCGCAAATTCAAAAGTTATATTCTCCATGTACAACTCTGGATTTGATGGAGAATTAAACAAAAATTTTGGTAACAAAGCTATTCTAGACGGAGTTGATGTTGAGGATGTTGCCGATTTAAAATCGCCTACCGCTGTTGAAGTATATAAGTATGCTGCAAAATGGTCAGACGGTGTAATTTTAGGAAGTGAGAACTTAAATCCTGAATTGGAAGAATTTGTGAAAGGATTAGGAAAACCACTTTTGGAATACAAAGGAGAGGACTCTTACATTGAAGAATACAATAATTTTTATGATTTAGTGTTATCAGATGGTGAATCTGAATAAGATTATTATATGAAAATCAAAAATACTATCACTATTGGGCTGTGTTTAATCATAGCCCTTTTTTCTT
The DNA here is from genome assembly GCA_964230605.1 of Flavobacteriaceae bacterium. Taxonomy (GTDB): domain Bacteria; phylum Bacteroidota; class Bacteroidia; order Flavobacteriales_C. The sequence continues at coordinate 4,511 of CAXRIN010000070.1, read as the reverse complement.
GTAAAAAAGAAGACACAAACGTAGGTGCATCATTAAACAACAATCCTAATTCTGTTGAGGCCGGATTAATTGACACTTTCCAAATAGTTACCTATTCTGCTATCGAAGACTCAGTAATTACATCCGAAAGAAGTAATCCTTTATTAGGGAAACTAAAATCTGATGAAGTTGGAGAAGCTAGTAGTTCTCTGGTTGCAACATTGATTCCCGATTCTTTAGATAGAACCTTTCCGATTTCTGATTTTGTAATAGATTCTTTTTACTTAAAGCTACATATTGTAGAAGTATACGGATCTCCTATTGATCAAGAGTTTGAAGTATATTCTATTAACAGCCCTGTAAACGAAGATTCAACTTACTATAATTTTAGTTCAATCCAAGAGGATCAATTATTAGGAAAAATAACAATCAATGTTGCAGACTCAGGCGTATACTCCTTTAAACTTGATAGTGCTGCAGCAACAACAATACTAAATGCTTCTGTTGACGATTTTTCATCTAATGACAAATTCAAAGCGTTCTTTTCGGGAATTATAATCAAACCTACAGGAACCTTAAACGCAAACGAAGGAGCTATTTTTAAATTAAACCGAACTGGTATATCTATTGGTTTATCATTTTCAACAACTAATAATCAAGACGATCTATATGACAATGATTTAGTTTTTTATGCTGAAACTGATAATTCAATTTTCGCAAAATTCTCGCATGACTTTACAGGATCAGAGGCCGAAATTATTCTAAATGACACATCTTTAGGTCAACAAAATTTCTATGCACAAGGTATGTCTGGAGTATATGGGAAATTAAACTTCCCAAGTATTCAAAATTGGTACTCAGACTCAGATAAGAACTATATCATAAATAAATTTGAATTTAAGGCATATGTTGAAGATAATTCAACTTTCACTCTACCAAAGGAACTTATTTTCACATACATCAATTCAAATAATGTAAGAACCTATTCCATCGGAGCATTAAACAGTGATGATAACTCTTATTCATTTGTTATTTCACCTTCTGAGGTTAATTCAGCTTTAGATAATGGATCATTTGACAAAATGGATTTTCAAATTGCACATCCTATTCCAGGAAGTAACCCTCATCAAATTAAATTATTTGGTGAAGAAAGTACTTATCCTGCAGAGCTTAAACTGTATTTTACCGAATACTAAAACAGAATTGTAACCCATTATCTTCAAAATCGTTGATGTAACACAATAATAGTTGTTACCCAATGATAAAACCAAGTTTTCCCAATAACGAAAACGAGAGAATTGAAGCTCTTAAAAGTTATAATATTCTTGACACTATTCCTGAACAAGAGTATGACAATCTTACGCTTATTGCTTCACAAATTTGCAACACACCTATTAGTTTAGTTTCCTTAGTGGACCCAGAGAGACAGTGGTTTAAATCACATCACGGATTAGATGCAACTGAAACACCAAGAGATTTGGCATTTTGCGCTCATGCAATAAACCAACCCAACGAAGTTTTAATTGTACCAGACTCTAGAAAAGATGAGAGATTTCATGACAACCCACTAGCGCTAGGAGCACCAAATGTAATTTTTTATGCTGGGGCACCACTAAATACACCAGACGGATATTCTCTTGGTACTCTTTGTGTAATCGATAACAAACCCCGAAACTTAAAAAAAGATCAAATTAGAGCCCTAAAAGCTTTAGCTGATCAATTTGTTATATTACTCGAATTAAGAAAACGGAACGCAATTTTAGAAATTACAAATAGTAAAATTACAGATCTAAATGAGCGACTTGAATCTTTTGCGTCAAGGCTAACACATGATTTAAAAGCTCCGGTAAGAAGTGTTCAAACATTAGTGCAATTTCTAAAAGAGGATTATTCTAACACATTAGATTTAAAAGGAATTGATTTTTTAAATAGAATTGATGAAAAAACAAACTATTTAAACACGGTTATAAAGGGTATGCTGAACTACTCTAAATCAGAGAATAAAGATGTTCAGTTTGAAGAGTTTGATTTTGAATTACTCATAAAAGAAATTGAAAGTGCGCTTAAAGGAGAAAGTGAATTTAGAGTAAATCTTAAAACAAATAAGCTAAAAAATATATTTCAATATAAGTTTGGTATATCCTGCACCATCCAAAATTTAATGTCTAATTCAATTAAATTCTGCAACAAAGATATATGCGAAATTGATATTTCTATTAAAGAAGATGATGATCATTATTTAATTGAGTTTTCAGATAATGGCCCTGGAATACCACAAAGCAAAAGACTAAAAGTCTTTAACCTTTTCGAAACACTTGGAACAACCCAAAATGAAAGCACAGGAATCGGTCTTGCTACCGTGAAAAGAATATTAGAACACCTTGACAGTGAAATTACGATAGTAGATCGTGATGATAAAAAGGAAGGCATTAAATTCTTAATTAAGCTCAAAAAAAAGCAGGTTACCTAATAGATAACCTGCGAAGTACAATTTAGTATTTCAATTTATTTAGCTGCAGCAAATAATTCAGCAACCTTAGCCCAATTCACAACATTAAAAAATGCATTGATATAATCAGGTCTTCTGTTTTGATAATTTAGGTAATAAGCATGCTCCCAAACATCCAAAGCTAAAATTGGTTGTCCTTTAACTTCAGCGATATCCATTAATGGATTGTCTTGGTTTGGAGTTGAAGTAACTTGTAATTTACCATCAACAACAATTAACCATGCCCATCCTGATCCAAATCTAGTTGCAGCGGCTTTTGAAAACTCATCCTTAAATGACTCAAAAGATTCGAAAGCAGCATCAATTGCAGCAGCTAATTCACCAGTTGGTGTCCCTCCAGCATTTGGAGCCATTACGTCCCAAAATAAACAGTGATTATAAAAACCTCCTCCATTGTTTCTAACAGCAGCTCCAGCTGAACCAACACTTAAAAGAATATCCTCAATAGACTTTCCTTCCAAATCAGTTCCTGCAATTGCGTTATTCAAATTTGCAGTATATCCAGCATGGTGTTTACCATGGTGAATTTCCATAGTTTTTGTGTCAATGTGCGGTTCCAAAGCGTTTGTCGCGTATGGTAATTGTGGTAATTCAAATGCCATTTTAATAGAATTTAGTTTAACTTTTAATTTTGATTCCGTTCAAATATAGGAATACTTAATCCTAGGTAGAAATTATATAGGATTTTAAATCCTTATCGAATGTTAAAAGGAATTTATTGAGATTAGTTAGATGCGAATACTTGAATTTGCTGAACCTCAGATTTTAATATCGTGGAAACAACATTACTCATCCCTCCTTTTCCTTGTAAGTATTTCGATTTCTCTTGTTTACGATTAGCAAATTCATTTCTTTTTGTTAACTCTAACCTTAATTTATTTACTATCAAATTTCTTTCTCTCAGTTTCAATTTCACATATTTCAGAATTTGATCATCTGTGAAGCCCTGCATAAAAACAGGCAATCCATTTCTTTGAAGCTTTTCAACATCCAAATCTCCTATCATAAGCATATCAACAAGATCCCAAGAAGAGTTTAATCCCTGAACTGTTTTCGAACCTTGATAAACCAACATTTCTTCATAATTTTCATGAGAAGTTTCCTTTAATTTCTCAAACATTCTTTCATATTGCTTTAACTTAAGGCGACCTTCTTGTTTATAAGGAATATATGTAGCAGTAAGTTTATCACCTGAAGAAGCAATAAAACTCTCATCGTAATACTTTTTAAACTTAATATTCAATTTACTTGATTCCACCTCCACGAAATCACATCCAGATGCTTTCGCAAAGTTCTTCCAACCCTGCTTTCCATTGTTATAAGTTGTAGTAGGCTTGTAATAAATTGGTCTTATAGATATCCCCTTTTTTGCAGCCTTTTTTACTTCATTTTCCATCTGACTTGAAGGAATACCTCCATTACCAATAAAGACAATTATTTTTCTAACAGCATCTTCTTTACTCCAGTTAATCTCTTTAACACAATCGTTTAAAGCCTTTTGCGGATATGCTTCACAACTATTTATAATAACTTGCAGCTTAACTAAAGTGTAACCTATATCATTGATTGGAGTGCCTAGTGGATGAATTACTTCCGAATAAAAATTTTCTTTTCCAAATGCTTTTCTTCCGTATCCAACTAATCCACAACTAATTTCTACTGAAGAATTTTCAGCCTCAAGTTGATTCATTGTTGACCAAATAGTTTTCTGTAATTCAGGCACCATTCCATTTGTGGAACCACTAAAATCAGCACAAAAAACTACCTCAATCTTTTGAGAGAAAGATAAATTTGTAAACAGAATGCCTAATATGACCAATAAAAGGTTTTTCATGCAAAGGTGAGGAGTTTTACGACACAAACAATAATTCGTTTCAAATCAGTGAGTCGTCCTAAAATAGGTTGACAGTTTTTAAAGATAAATTAATTAGACCGAAGTAGATTTTCTGCTTCGGTTTTTTGATGCATAAAATTAGGTGTTTTAAAATTTAAACTAGTGTGTGGTCTTCTGTTGTTATAACTA
>CAXRIN010000069.1:0-11346 GCA_964230605.1 Flavobacteriaceae bacterium | reverse complement strand
ATATCCTGCATTACTAAGTAAACAGACTTTCCAGCTTTTATCATGAACATCAATTCCTACAAAAGCGGTTGCGATAAAATTGTTTTGAGACTTTTCCATAGATAGATTGTAATAAAAGTCTTTTAAACATACAATCTGAAGGATGAATCATATCTATCAATACATTCAAATCGCCTTTGTTTGACTCGTAATTTAATGTAGGATTTAAAAGATGTAAAAACCCTTTTGAAAATTCAATTTTATTAGATTTTAAATTAATCCAAAAACTACCATTCTCATTAATCTTTTCAGCCTTTACTAGTCGATTATTATGACTTGACACAAGTTGTAAATGATCACCTAAATTGTTTTCCATGTAGTAAAACACAAGGCTCAATAAACCTAAAAGCATAATCAAATTGGTGGAAAACAAAGCTTCCTCATTTCCTTTCAAAAATTCGGATTCTGGAAAAGCAACTCCCATTTCGTATAAACCAGCAAAAGCCACAAGAATTAACACCGTAATAGCTAAACTGAGCAAACCTCCCTGTTTACCTTTAAAAACGAATCCAAATATAACGAGCATCACGAACCAAATCATTGTTCTTGGTGTGTAACCAACTCCCAATAAAACTCTTAAAACTTGAGTAACTATAAAAAGAGGAAGAAAAACGGATATTGCACTTTGAAAATCCTTAATACGAATCAACCAAACTGGAATCAAATATGAGATTCCAGCTACTAAAAAAAATGAATCCTGTTGAAAACTCGTCATTTAGAATAAAAACAGGTGCGACTATACCTAGAAGAATCAAAAAAAACAAAGAAAGCGCAACTAGCAATTTGATTTTATGTACTTCTATCGGAAACTCTTCCCTCAAATTGTATCCAATAATTCTTTCTATCATTCGGCGTTTATGGTTACATTTATACCCCTTTTTTAATTAATTGTTTCAAAAGAATCAAGGTCTGATTACCTTTGTTTTATGATCCCTAAGGAAACTATAGATAAAATTATCGACGAAGCGCGCGTAGAGGAAGTCGTTGGTGATTTTGTTGCCTTAAAAAAAAGAGGGATTAATCTTTTAGGAAACTGCCCATTCCACAACGAAAAAACGCCATCTTTCACGGTTTCTCCTGCTAAGGGAATTTATAAGTGCTTTGGATGTGGAGCTTCAGGAAACTCGGTGAATTTCGTAATGGATCATGAACAAATGTCTTACCCTGAGGCATTAAAATATCTTGCAAAGAAATACAATATAGAGGTTGAGGAGAGAAAAGTTAGTAACGAAGAGAAAAAGAAAATAGACAAGCGTGAATCTCTTTTCCTAGTAACACAATTTGCTAAAGAACAGTTCATCAAAAACCTTCACGAAACCGACGAGGGGAAATCTATTGGTTTGGGATATTTCAAATCTAGAGGAATATCTAACGAAATGCTTGAGAAGTTTGGTTTAGGATATTCTTTTGAAGAAAGAAATCACTTTACAAAAATTGCACTCGACAAGGGGTATAAAAAAGAACATTTGGTTGATTCTGGTTTATCGTCTGAAAGAAACGACAAGCTGTACGATCGTTTTTTCGGACGTGTAATATTCCCTATTCATAATTTATCAGGAAGAGCTATCGGATTTGGAGCCAGAATTCTTCAAACTAATAAAAAGGCTGCCAAATACCTTAACTCTCCCGAAACAGACATCTACCATAAAAGTGATGTACTTTATGGGTTGCACCTCGCAAAGAGGTCGATGATTCAACTGGACAATTGTTATCTAGTTGAAGGGTATACTGATGTAATTTCATTCCATCAAAAAGGCATTGAAAATGTTGTTGCTTCAAGTGGAACATCATTAACTCCTGGACAAATTAAATTGGTAAAACGATTCACTCCCAACATTACTGTTTTATACGATGGTGATGCCGCAGGAATCAAAGCTTCTTTCAGAGGTATTGATTTGATCCTGAAGGAAGGAATGAATGTTAAAGTGGTTACTTTTCCTGAAGGGGAAGATCCCGATAGTTTCGCCAGAGCGAACACAAGCGCTGAGCTTGAAGAATACATCGAGGAAAGCAAACAAGATTTTATCAATTTCAAAACATCTATTCTGTTAAAAGATGCAGGTAATGATCCTATTAAAAGAGCAGAATTAATAAAAGATGTTGTTTCTTCTATTGCCATAATCCCAGATATGATTATTCGATCTGTTTATGTTCAAGAAGCAGCAAAATTGCTCGCAATCGAAGAGCAAACAATCGTTAACGAATTAAATAAAATTAGAAGAGGAAACTTTGAGAGAGAGCAAAAATCTAATCCAACTCCTCTTCCTCCCGAACCAGATTTTGGAATTCCACCTCCTGATTATATTCCGCCCAAATATAGAGATGTACCTGATGTAATCTCACCAATTCCAAAGATTGAAAAGCCAAAAGCTCCTCAATATCCAAATGATCCAGAGGAAGCTTATTTATTGAGATTGATTTTAAAGTATGGGCATTTTGAAATTGATGTAGAAAACCCAAATTACGAGCAAGAAATAGATGAAGGAGTTGAAGATCCGCAAAAGATGCATTCAATTACAATAGCACAAATGGTAATTGAAGATGTTTTGCATGATGAAATTGAATTCGACAACCCTCAACATCAATCAATCTGGAATACTTTTAAAGTAAAATTTGAGGAAGGTGAAATTCCTACCGAGAAATTCTTTCTTCAAAGCGCCGAAGCTAATTTAGTTAAATCGGTTATTGAAATAACGGAAGAACGTCACACTTTAAACGATTGGAAAAAACACTCTATTTACGTTACAACTGAAGCTGATAAAATTAGACTAGCTGTTACAGTCGCTCTCAACAGATTAAAACTGGCAAAAGTTAAACAACAAATAAACGAGCTAAACACGAAGCTTGAATCTAATGAATTTCCTGAAGAAATCAATGATCTTCTTGTTCACCTCACACTTCTCAACCAAGCAAAACGATCACTTTCGATGGCACTTGGTAGGAATATTTAGCGCCCGCAGATCACTGGATCTCACTGATTCGTAGAAAAAAAAACACATATACACGCCCGACCGTTAATTTCTATTCTCTTGTTACCAAAAGTTAAACATTTGATTGCTATACCTTTGAAATATGAGCCTAATGAGATTTATCGTTTTCGTACTAATTGGAATTGTATTCGCTTTTACTATTGAAAGTTGTGGTGGTGAACCTAGTGAAACTTTAGTAAATAATCCCGATCAAATAGACTCTGAAGAAGTTAAAGAACCTCAACTATTATATGGTTTTAATGTTGATTCCTTTAAAGTAATTGGGGACCAAGTAAAGAAAAATCAATTCTTCAGTGATTTGGTAACAAGCTATGGTATAGATTATGGCATTATGAATAAAATGGCCAATGAAGGGAAAGACATTTTTGATGTTAGAAGATTAAGAGCAGGCCGACAATATACTGTATTTGTTAAAAACGATTCAACGGAAAAAGCTCAAGTTTTTGTTTATGAAATAGACCGAGTGAATTACATCGTTTATGATTTAAGAGACTCTTTAAAAATTTACAAAGGTGAAAAACCAGTTGAAGTAGTCAGTAAAACAGCATCGGGAATCATTAATAGCTCTTTATACATGACCCTTGAAAATCAAGGCTACAATCCTGAATTAGCCATTACACTTTCGGAGGTTTATGCATGGAGTATTGATTTTTACCACATTCAAAAAGGTGATCGTTTCAAGGTAATTTATGAAGAAACTATGGTAGATGGCGAAAGCATTGGTATTAAAAGAATTAAAGCAGCATACTTCGAACACTTTAAAAAACCTTACTACGCCATTCAATTCAGTCAGGACGGACATTTAGGATATTACGATCAAGACAATAGAAGCGTTCGTCGACAATTCTTGAAAGCCCCTGTAAAATTCTCAAGAATTTCATCTCGTTTCACTATGCGACGTTATCATCCTGTTCAAAAAAGGAATAAACCTCACCTAGGAACAGATTATGCTGCACCAAAAGGAACCCCAATTTACTCAACAGCAAATGGAGTGGTTACTCATGCCCAATACAGTAAATACAATGGTAATTACGTTAAAGTAAAACACAACTCTGTTTATACCACTCAATACTTACACATGAGTAAAATTAAAAGCGGGATTCGTCCAGGAGTAAGAGTTAATCAAGGTGATGTAATTGGATTTGTTGGATCAACAGGATTAGCAACGGGACCTCACGTTTGTTACAGATTTTGGAAAAACGGAAAACAAGTTGATCCATACAAACAAAACCTTCCAAAAGCCGAACCTATCAAAAAAGCGAACTTGGAAACATATAAAGACATTAAGAAAAATGTAATGTCTGAGTTAGATGCTATTGAATACCCAAAGGATTCAAAAAGTTAAGTTCCGCAAAAAGTTTGATAACCTGAATCTGAAATTGGAGGTGTTTGATATTTTTCAGATTCATAATACTCAAATGGCTTTTGAACTTTTGATAGCAACTCGTTAAACAAAGTCATATCCTCCCCTTCACTTGCTGCTAGCAAAGCCTCTTCTACTAAATGGTTTCTTGGGATTACAGAAGGGTTTTTATCCCTCAGAATTTCCTCATAACGATCTACCGAAGCAATTCTTTTTTGCCATTTAGATTTCCAATTTTGAAATTCCTCTGATTGAAAATCGGGATCTTCATGTAAATGGGAATCAACCAAACCTCTAAAAGTATTGGTGAAATCAGGCTGTTCCTTTTCCATCCAAGCAAAAAGTTCATTCAACAAATCTTCATCGCCATCTTGTTCCAAAATAATTCCAAGCTTAGCTAAATGATTCACCTTCCAAACTTCATTAAATTGCTCTTCAAAATCATCAAATAAAGGTTGAGCCAAGCTCAAAGCTTTCTCAGCATCTTCATGAATTAAATTCAACAAGGTTTCGGCTAACCTCATTAAATTCCATTTCGCAATTTTGGGCTGATTACTGTAAGCGTACCTTCCTCCCTCATCTATCGAACTAAAAACAGTGTTAGGGTTAAATCTATTCATAAATGCACACGGACCATAATCTATCGTCTCTCCAGCAATACTCATATTATCCGTATTCATCACTCCATGTATAAAACCAACGCGCATCCAATCGTTCACCAATCTAATTTGCTGTTGAATAACCTTTTTCAAAAACTCTAAGGGTGGATTTTGTTCAGACAAAACCTCAGGATAATGTCGGCGCGCAGTATACTCGAAAAGTTTTTTCAAATATTCAGAATTCCCCATTCTTGCTGCCAACTCAAAAGTTCCAACTCTTATATGACTTGAAGCCACACGGGTTAAAACACCAGTTGTTTCAACTTTATTTCTGTAAACAGGATCATCACTCTTAACAACTGCCAAACTACGCGTCGTTGGAATACCTAATCCATGCATTGCTTCACTAATTAAATATTCACGAAGCATGGAATATAATGTAGCACGTCCATCCCCTCTTCTAGAATATGGTGTTTGGCCAGATCCTTTTAACTGAATATCGTACCTCTCTTCATCTAAACCAATCACCTCTCCAATCATCACTGCCCTACCATCTCCTAAAACATTAAAATAGCCAAATTGATGTCCGCCGTAAGCTTGGGCAAATGGAACCGTTGAAACTGGAATATGATTTCCCGATAATACCTGCAAAGCATATTCTTTATTAAGTAGCAGAAACTCCAATCCCAATTGGAAGGCTAATAAATTATTAAACAGTACAAATTCAGGATCTGAAACAGGTGTAGGACCAACAGTTGAATAAAAAGTTGATGGTAAACCTAAATATGAATTATCAAAACCCCAGTTATCGTCGAATGATTGCATAAAACAAAGGAATGGAATTACTATTAATCCAACAATTCCTTTTTATTGATAAAACAAATGATTAATTAGTCCAATCCAACACATGTCCGTACAAACAAAATATCTAATTCAATAACAAGGATTTACAACACAAAATAAAATTATTTTTCATCGATTCTTTTTTCATAAGAATAAATGACTTAAATTTGCCGACCAATTAAGGCTGGTGCCTTAGCTCAGTTGGTAGAGCAAAGGACTGAAAATCCTTGTGTCCCTGGTTCGATTCCTGGAGGCACCACACAAGACAAAAGAGAAGCAAATTTGCTTCTCTTTTTTGTTTGCCCTATTAGTTTGTGATTTTTGAAACATTGACTTCTGAAGAATTCAACACGCTGCAACACTGAGAAGATCCATAATAGACATATAAAACATTGAAAAACAAAAAAATAAACACTCATAACACAGATTTAAAACAGTTTTTTTTTAGAATTTCTGTATAGCTTCAAATAGCCTTTAATAAGACATTTGGTATAATATTAAGATTATTAGGGTTATGAATATTTTTCAAAGAAGGGTTTTTGATTTCAGATTGAGCTCGAAACTTTTTACTTTTTTAATAATATTTCTCGGTTTAACCACCAGTGTTTTCGCTCAACCAAGTACTGGTAACAGAACATTAAAAAGTGTTTCACCTGGGACTTCTTATTCTTTTGCTCACACCCAAAACACGGGTTCAGGTGGTCTTCTTGTTGTAATGACAATGACGACTCAAAACGGTGTATATCCGAGCTCAGTCACTTACGGAGGAGAGTCTTTAACTCGAAAAAACAACTGGACTTATCAAGGGGTTAACCTTCAAATATGGTACAAAACAACTCCATTAACAGGAAGTAATACTGTTGTTGTAAATTACAGCTCTAACCAAACGCAAACATCGCAAATTGCGGCTTGGTCTTTTACAAATTCAAGCGGAATTGGAAATACAAATTATAATAGTAGCGGGGGATACAACACCGAGCGATGTGTATCGACAACAGTAAGTAGCAATTCATTAATTATAGCAACGGGACATACATCAACAACAACAAACCCTACATACATTAGAGTTCCTGACCCTACGGGTGTAAGTATTTATCACAGTGCTTCAAATGGAGCAAGAAGATGGTTTGCTGGTATTTCGGGTACTTTAAGTTCTGGTAGCCAATCTTATTGCTCAAAACTTTCATCTGGTCACGTATATCCAATGGCTATTGAAATAAAAGAATCGGCCTGTGCCGGGCAAACAGCAGGAGCTGGATCAGCTTTAGCAAGTAGATGCGTTGGCGTAGCATCAGAAGCTATGGGTGGAACAATAGGAGGGTCAGCAACAAGTGGAACTTGGTCTGGAGGTTCAGGAACGTGGACAAATGCTTCCAATTACAGTACTGCCACATACACTCCTCATTCATCAGAAGCTGGCACAAATGTCACACTCACCTTAACTACAAGTGGTTCATGTGGCTCAGCAGCTACCGCTACAAAAGACATTACAGTTTATAGTAACTTTTCAAGTGGAACCATATCCACAACCGGTGAAACAATTTGTTATGGAGGAACACCTGCTTCAACAATCGGAAACTCAGTTTCTGCAAGTGGAGGTGATAACAGTATTACTTATTCTTGGCGTTCCTCAGCTGATGGTTATACTGCTGCAATTTCAGGAGCAACTAGCTCAACTTATACACCACCAGCTGGTTTGACTAGTACAACAAGTTATAGACGTTATGCAAAAGACGGAACGTGTAACACAACCCCAACTGTATCTACCGGAACTTGGACTGTTACTGTTCGAGATGATTTCACTTCTGGAACTATATCAACAACAGGTGAAACGATTTGTTATGGAGGAACACCTGCTTCAACAATTGGAAACTCAGTTTCTGCTAGTGGAGGTGATAACAGTATAACTTACTCTTGGCGTTCCTCAGCTGACAGTTACACTGCTGCAATTTCAGGAGCAACAAGTTCAACTTACACTCCACCTGCTGGTTTAACTAGCACTACAAGTTACCGTCGATATGCACAAGATGGAGCTTGTGAATCCGCTACAGTTTCTACAGGCACATGGACGGTTACGGTACGAGATGATTTTTCAACAGGTACTATTAGTTCTGATGGTGAAACCATATGTTCTGGAGGAACGCCAGGAGTCATAGGAAGTACTTCTGCTGCAAGTGGAGGTGACGCATCTATATCGTATACTTGGCGTTCATCTGATGATGGTTACACTGCTGCAATAGCAGGTGCAACAAGTTCAACATACACACCACCATCTGGATTAACAAGTACTACGAGTTACAGAAGATATGCTGCAGATGGAACATGTAACACAACCCCTACAGTTTCTACTGGAACATGGACAGTTACTGTTACAGCTCTTCCCACTATAACTGGATCTAACGGAGGTTCAAGGTGTAATACAGGTACAGTAGATATTGATGCAACGGCAAGTGCGGGATCAATTGAATGGTATGATGCTTCTTCAGGAGGATCAAATGTGGGATCAAGTGCTTCTGCTGCAACTTTCACAACTCCAAGTATTTCAACTACTACCACTTATTATGCAGAAGCTGATAATGGTGGATGTACTTCTGCTGCCCGAACAGCAGTTACTGCAACAGTAAACACTGCCAGTGTAGGACCTGGAGGAGTAACAGATGAATTGCATGTTTGGTTAAAAGCTGATGCCGGTGTTGGTTCAATAGGTACATCATGGGAGGATCAAAGTTGTAATGGTTTTGATTATACTACAGTAGCAGGTCCTTCGGTTGAGTCGGGATGGAATTACAACCCTGTAATTGAAATTTTATCGGGAGGTTTTGATGCTCCAGCCGGAGCAGAATTAGGGACAGATTGGACTGTGTTCTTTGTTTCTGCATTACTAGCATCTGACAATATTGGAAGATTAATTGATGGCCACTCAGGAGATTACCTTTTAGGTTATCATGGCGCTTATAGGAATGGTATTGATATTAATGGTAGCCCAAGTGAATACAACTCGGGTATAGCAACAACTTCTGGTATTGAGGAACCTCATGTATTTACTTATGTAAGAGAAAGTACGGGAAGTACAATAGATGCTAGAGTTGATGGAGATTTGTTAAAAACATTTACTTCTACTAATAGCGGTTCTGGAATAAGATTAGATATCAACCAAGGTGCTAATAGTTCAGAATCAACTGATTCTTGGATTGGAGAATTTATCATTTACAACAAAGAATTATCCGATGCTGAAATTCAAAAAGTAGAAGCTTATTTAGGAACTAAGTACGCTGTAGCTTTAAGTAATGCAGATGGCGGAACTGGTGGGGATTACATTTCAACTGGAGGAACCACTTACTGGGATGCTTCTGCTAATTCAACACACAACACAGACATTGTTGTTATTGGAAAGGATGCAAACACTGGTTTAACTCAAAAACAGTCTAAATCTCAGGATGATTCTTTAATTGTATTTATCTCATCATTGGCTTCGGACAATGCCTCAAATGCTGGTACAATCACAAACGACGAATCGTTCATTACAATTGGCCACAATGGAGGTGCACTATTATCGAATTCTAGTGTTAACGCAGAAAGACCTGCTGGTATTGAAACAAGATTTGCAAGAGAATGGAAATTAACAAATACCAACTTCGACGACAACTTCTCAATTGAAGTTGAGTGGGATAGTACTGGTGCTTTTGATATAAGTCAAGTGAGATTACTAGTAGATGACGATGGAGATTTCTCAAACGCATCAGTTTACAGTTCAAGTGATGGAATAACTTTTAATGTGGGATCTATCATTGTTGGTGGATTATCAACCACAATTTTCCCTAAAGGATTCTCAAAATTCTTCACGCTTGCATCTGCCAATGCAGCAACTCCACTCCCTGTTGAATTACAGTATTTCACAGCAACAGAGTATGAAGACAAAGTTTTATTAACATGGAAAACGTTGGCTGAAATTAACAATGATCACTTCATCATCGAAAAGTCATCAGACGGAATAAACTGGGAAGAAATTATTGTAATGTCAGGAGTAGGTATGTCTGTAACTCCAACTGAATATACAGCTGTAGATTTTGATGGATGCGATGGAATTTGTTATTACAGATTAACACAAGTAGATTTTGATGGAAAGAAAGAGGTTTTCAAAGCAATTAAATTTGGCGCTAACGAAGGTAAAGCATTAGAAATCACAGTTAGCCCGAACCCAGTAATTGATGAAGCCGATATTACATTCTCTGTTCCAGAATATGGAAGTTACAACTTTAGCATTGTTTCACAAACTGGACAATTAATCTATCAAGCACAACTTTTAGGAACTGAAGGTTTAAATAAATACAACTATTCAGCTAATGAATTACCAAAAGGAATATATCACTTTATAATAAGCGATAACAACGGAAATATGATACAACAAAAAGTTTTAAAATAACCCCCTATATTATTAGTTAATTGCTAATAATTTAACCCTAACAACCCTGTGTTGTGAAGCCACCCGCCCCCACGGGTGGCTTTTATGCTAAAATAAATGTATCTATTAACTGTTTAAAGCATTATAGAGCGTAACATTAAGATATGACTTTACGTACTAGCAAAATTGATAACTAAAAACCACCTCCTATAAGAGGTTTTGAATATAAAAATGAGTTACAAAAAGCCTAAAATGCAAATATGGAGATTAATATTAATCCTTCTATTTTTCGTTCAATTTAAAACCCTGGCAGCTCCAAACTCTAATGGAACTACAACAGATTGGAATACTGCTAGTGGATGGTCTTGTAATTGTGTACCTAACTTAACATTTTGGACTGGAGCGAATGATGTTGTTGTTTCTCACGATAAAAACTCTGGAAGCTTAACCATTACAAACGGAAACTCTATTAGGGTAACAAGCGGAGCAACGTTAACAATTTCGGGCGATTTAACAATGGGAAATCAGAGTTCTGTAATTGTTGATGCTGGAGGAACTTTAACAATTACTGGATCTCTTAATGCTGGAAACTCTCCTTCTACTGTGACGATTAACGGAACTTTAAATGTAGGAGGCAGTTACAAAATATCCACGTCAAGTGTTACACATAATTTAAATGGTGCAGTCACTGTAGGTGGAAATTTCGAAGTAATAGGAAACACGACAGTGAATGTAAGTGGTGGAGAAATAGACATTACTGGACAACTTAAATTATGCAACAATGGAATTATGCAAGGATCATCAGGATATGTAACATATTCCTCCTACAATATTTGTTCTTGTGGATTTAGCTACCTAAGATGCAGTGGAAACAATAGAGGTTCAGGATGTGGAACTACAAATCCTCCTGCAGGAGGACTCGACTTCGCTACATGCGGCGCCTACGTTAGCTGCTCAGCCCCAAACACTGGTTCAATTGGAAACGCCCAAACAATTTGTTACGGAGGTGATCCTTCCGCAATCACCAACACTAACAATGGAGGTGCTACAACCTATCAATGGGAAAAGTCTACTACAAGCGCAACTACAGGTTTTAGCACAATAAGTGGT
>CAXRIN010000068.1:0-43886 GCA_964230605.1 Flavobacteriaceae bacterium | reverse complement strand
AGATAAAAGGTAAATATCTACAAGCGTATTTAGACGAGTTTTGCTATAAACTTAACAGAAGGTATTTCGGAGAACGATTATTTGATAGACTTGTATTAGCTGTAGCTAAAATTTATAGGTAAGATTGTGGGGAATCAGTTTCCCTAATTAATTCTATTCCTTCCATGTCACTTCTGTCATCAAGATTAAAGTCTACAATAGCTATTTCTGGCTTATGTCTAAGTGAATTTAAAAATGAAGATGATCTTGAAAATGCTGTTAATTTAATATTAGGGATTGCGTTTTTTATATGTTGAGCTATTCCTCTTAAATAAAATTGATTGTCTTCAATTAGGCTTATTGTAAATGGTTTTTTCTTCAAATTCCAAAATGAACTTACGTATTCTAACTCTCTCATGGCTTATCGACTTTAGATGGTTTATTATATGATACTAGATTTTGAGGGATTTTAACAAATAACTTCGATGAAATAAGCGGACTATTAGACAAAGTAGATTTGCTTGATAAAACAGCTTTAATCATCGTATATTATTTGATTCGTCGAGAATAATTGGTTTTTTATCGAGGTTTATGTTACATGTCTAATTGATGAAGGTATAAGAGTATAAAGGTTTTATTATGGGAAGTTTTGCTAGAGAGATATTCGGGAGGTTTATAGGGAAGGAGAGGTTTACTATCTTTCTTTTAGAAGACAATAAATTGTTTTTAAACTCCTTAAAAGCACAGTTGAGCCAAAGTTTTGGTGGAGATGTTGATATAAAAGCTTTCTCAGACTCAAAGGCTTTGATAGAAAATATGAGTGAATGTCCTGGAGTTGTCGTTATGGATTATCATTTAGACGAAGAAAGTAGTATAGAAGGAGTTGATCTTATAAATAGGTTAAAATGGTCTAACCCATCAACTAAATTGATTGTATTAACTTGCGAGGAAAAGGTAGATGTAGCAATGAAGTGTTATGAGGCAGGAGCTGATAATTACATTAAGAAAGATTTAAATGCCATTAAAGTTTTAATTAAAGAGCTAGTCTATAAAAAGGACTTAGTAGAATAATATTTAAAATCCCCCTTATTTGTACCCTAGTTTTAGCCTAAATGCTAGAAGTAAAAGCCACCCAGAGGGTGGCTTTTTTACTGTTTGTATACGTTAAAAAAATGGGCTACACCATAGCAGCCCATCTTCAAGTTTATTTTGGTGATTAATGTTAGTCAACAATTACTAACCATTCTGGATGTGAATCCTTTTGATTTCTCTTTATAGCTTCAAGCTCAGTTTTTAAATGAGTTGAAATTTTTCTTTCCGAAACAGGAGGCAATTCATAATCAACCCCTTTTCTACCGAATCCTGAAATATGTGTTATAGTAACGGCTGTTCCAGTACCAAACATATCTTCAAGTTTTCCAGCTTTTTGAGCTTCAACAACTTCATCAACAGAAAGTGGTCTTTCCTCAACCTTGTAACCTAAATCTTTAGCAATTTGAATTACAGATGCTCTTGTTATACCACCAAGAATAGTCTCACCAGCAGGAGGAGTAATAATTGTTCCATCAATGATTACCATCAAGTTCATTGTCCCACTTTCCTCAATGTACTTATGCTCAACAGAGTCCGTCCAAATTAACTGATCGTATCCTTCTTGTTTTGCGATTTTTGCAGGTAACAAGGAAGCCGCATAGTTTCCAGCTGCTTTTGCAAATCCAGTTCCTCCAGAAGCTGCTCTTGAATAAACATCTTCAACTTTTACTTTTACAGCTGCATCGTAGTATTTATTTACCGGACAAGTAAAAATTACAACTTTGTAAGTTTCCGATGGAGCAACGCCAATGTATTGATCTGTAGCAAAAATAAATGGACGGATGTAAAGTGCACCGTCGGCTGTTTTGGGAATCCAATCTTTATCAATCTTAACCAATTCAGTTAATCCATCAAGCATTTTCTGAGGGTCTATTGTAGCCATGCAAAGTCTTTCGCAAGATCTATTTAATCTAGCGAAGTTATCCATAGGTCTAAATAAAACTACATTTCCATCTGCATCTAAATGGGCTTTCATTCCTTCGAATACTGATTGTCCGTAATGAAGTGAGTTAAATGCAGGATTATATTCTAGATTTTGAAATGGTAAAATTTCGAAATTTCCCCACTTTCCATCAGCGTAATCTGCGACAAACATGTGATCAGAAAAAACTCTTCCAAACTGGATGTTTTCAAAATCAACTTCACCTAACCTTGAGGCTGTAGTCTTGCTTATTTTAATATCAGTCTTTCCCATTTCTTTTTCGAAATTTTAGAACCCTCTAATTTAGATAATTGTTGACAAATTTTTCAATACTAAGACGAGAAATAGTTTTAAACGTGGTTTTTGTTGATTGAAATGAGAAAATGGAAGACTGAATTGCGAAAACTGACAACGTTTTTTTAAAACTGATGACTTGTCAGTCACATTTTATCAATCACTGTACAATCTGTCAGTTAATTCCCAATGGCACTTCAATTGTTAAGGTGCAACAAAACAAAATTTCAAAAAAATGGCACAAGGAAATATTAATGTTCAAGCGGAAAATATCTTTCCAATCATTAAGCAATTCTTATACTCTGATCAGGAGATATTTTTAAGAGAGTTAGTATCAAATGCAGTTGATGCTTGTCAGAAACTAAAAGCCCTTTCTTCAATGGGAGAAGCGAAAGGGGATCTAGGTGATTTACAGGTAGAAGTAATTGCAGATAAAAAAGCTAAAACGCTTACTATTCGCGATAACGGATTAGGAATGACAGGCGAAGAGATTGAGAAATATATTGCTCAAATCGCTTTTTCGGGAGCCGAAGAATTTGTTCAAAAATATAAAGACAAGGCCGATGGGATTATTGGTCACTTCGGGTTAGGTTTCTTTTCGGCTTTTATGGTTTCGGATAAAGTTGAGGTGTATTCACAATCTTACCAAGAAGGAACAAAAGGAGCTAGATGGGTTTGTGAAGGAAGCACAACTTATGAATTAAATGATGAAGAAAAGGAATCAAGAGGTACAGATATTATTCTTCATATCTCTGATGATGCTAAAGATTATTTAGAAGATCATAAAATTTCTGAGCTTTTAACTAAGTACTGTAAATTCTTACCAATTCCAGTTAAGTTTGGAACAAAAGAAGAAACATTACCAGCTCCTGAAGTAAAAGAAGGAGAGGAAGCAAAAGAACCAGAAAAAATCACTGTAGATAATATCATTAACAACCCAGAACCAGCTTGGACAAAAGCTCCGGCTGATTTAGAGGCAGCTGATTACAAAAACTTCTACAGAGAACTTTATCCATACTCGTTTGATGAACCATTATTCCATATTCATTTGAATGTAGACTATCCTTTCAACTTAACCGGTGTATTATATTTCCCTAAGTTGAGCCATAATATGGAGGTCCAAAAAAACAAAATTCAATTATACTGTAACCAAGTTTTCGTAACAGATCAAGTAGAAGGAATTGTTCCAGATTTCTTGACTTTATTGCATGGTGTGATTGATTCCCCTGATATTCCGTTAAACGTTTCACGATCATATTTACAAGCCGACCACAACGTAAAGAAAATATCTTCTCACATCACTAAAAAAGTTGCCGATAAATTAAAGCAATTGGTAACAAAAGACAGAGAGGAGTTTGAAAAGAAATGGGACGATATTAAAGTTTTCATTGAGTTCGGATTATTGAGTGATGATAAATTTGCTGACAAGGCGAAGAAGTTCATGTTGTACAAAAACGTGAAAAATGAATTTTTCTTGATTGATGAATATTTAGAGAAAATTAAAGTATCTCAAGAGAACAAAGACAAGAAAACCGTAGTTCTTTACACTCATGACCCTGAAGCTCATCACTCGGCAATTGAAAAAGCGGAAGACAGAGGTTATGATGTATTGGTTTTAGATACTGCTTTGAGTTCTCATTTAGTAAACAAGTTAGAACAAGATTTAACTGATGTTACTTTTGCAAGAATTGACTCCGACACCATTGATAAATTAATTGCTAAGGATGAAGAGATTCCAAGCAAACTGTCAAAAGACGAAGAGGAAAAATTGAAGCCAGTTATTGAAGGAGTAGTAAACACTCAAACCTATACTGTACAATTTGAAAGTTTAAGTGAAAAGGACGCTCCAATTCAGGTAACGCAAAGTGAATTTATGCGAAGAATGATGGAGATGCAGCGAGTTGGTGGACAAGGAGGGATGTTTGGTAATTTCCCAGAATCTTACAACTTAGTTGTTAACTCAAACCATCCTTTGGTTGGAAAGATTTTAAACGAAGGGGATGCCGACGTTCAGAAAAAATTAGCCAAACAAGCGGCTGATTTAGCGCTGCTTTCAGTAGGTTTGTTAAAAGGGAAAGATTTAACCGAATTTGTTAACCGATCGATTGAGATCATTGAATAATAAAAAAGAAAAACATCCCGCGGCAAGCGGGATGTTTTTTTAGTATAACTTTAAAAGAAAAAAGATGAAAAAATCAACGATAATTATCTTATCCATTATAGCCTTGCTTCTTATTATAGCAGTTAAAATGTTTTTTAATGCTACTAGTACATATGATAAGGCTGTTAATTTACAAGAAACTTCAGCTCAGGCTTGGGGTAATGTTGAGGCAACTTATCAAAGAAGAAGTGATTTAATACCAGCCTTGGTTTCAACAGTTAAAAATTATGCTGCTCAAGAAGAAAAGGTTTTACTTGGTATAACTGAAGCAAGGGCATCAGTAGGAAAGGTGACTGTAGATGCAAGTAAGTTAAGTGCAGAAAATATTGCGGCCTATCAAAAGGCACAATCTGGTTTGACTCAAGCTTTATCCAGATTATTAATGGTTCAAGAGCGTTACCCTGATTTAAAATCAAATCAAAACTTTATGCAATTACAGGCTCAATTGGAAGGTACTGAAAACAGAATAAATGTTGCTCGTCAAAGATTTAACGGAACAGTAAAAGAATACAATTCCTTCATAAGAGGGTTTTGGAAGAAAATGTATTTGGGGTGGTTAGCTTCTGAAGGAGAATTCGAAAAGAAAGGAATGTTTGAAGCTGAGGCAGGAGCCGAAAAGGCACCGGACGTTGATGAATTATTCAATAAATAATGAAAGCAAAAGAATTATTTACGGAAGAGCTGCAACAGAAAGTAGTTCAAGCCATTGAGCAAGCAGAGTTAAATACATCTGGTGAGGTGAGGGTTCATGTGGACGACCACTGCAAAGGAAATGTACTTGATAGAGCAGCTTATATTTTTGAAAAATTAGAAATGCAAAAGACAGAACTCCGCAATGGAGTTTTGTTTTATTTAGCAGTTGCTGATAGGAAGTTTGCGATTTTAGGAGATGCAGGAATTAATCAAAAAGTTCCAAGCAATTTTTGGGATGAAATTAAAAATGAGGTAATCGCTCATTTTAAGGAAGGTGATTTTGCAGGAGGATTATCAGAAGGGATTATAAAAGCAGGAGAGCAGTTAAAAGCTCATTTTCCTTACCAAGAAGATGATGTAAATGAATTAGATAATGAAATCTCTTTTGATGATGAAAAGTAAACTTTTATCTATTCTTTTATTAATCGCAGGAATTACTTCATTAAGATCGCAAAACGATTGTTTTCCGGTTCAGGATAAAACAAACTCTAAACTTGTTTACGATGAGTCTAATATTTTCTCAGCATCTGAAGAAGCGCAATTAAATTCACGATTAATTCAGGTTAGCAATAATACGTCAAACCAAATAGTTGTCGTTGTTGTTAATGATTTGTGTGGGATGGATAAAGCTATGTACGCAACTGAGTTGGGTCATGCTTGGGGAGTTGGAAGAAAAGGAAAAGATAATGGAATTGTAATTCTAATAAAACCTACAGGAGGAAAGGGACAAAGAAAAACTTTTATTGCTGTTGGCTATGGTTTAGAAGGTGTAATTCCTGATGCAACTGCAAAATTGATTGTGGAAAATGAAATGATTCCCAATTTCAAGAAAGGAGCATTTTATAAGGGAGTTGATGCCGCTTTGGATGTAATTGTTCCTTTGGCTAAGAAAGAATTTAATTATCAAGCCTATGAACAAAAAGCTAAGAAAAGAAAAGGCGGAGGTAGCATGTTTTACTTATTAATTCTCTTTGGGATTTTCTTTTTACTCTCAAGAATATTTTCGGCCAGAAGTTATGCTCAAAGAAATGGATTAGGACTTTGGGAAGCATTTTGGATTGGTAACTTCCTAGGTGGTGGATTTGGAGGGAGTTCGCACCGTGGTGGTTGGGATGATTTTAACTCTGGCGGAGGCGGATTTGGCGGCTTCGGCGGAGGTGGCTTTGGTGGCGGTGGAGCCGGAGGAGATTGGTAATTCAACTATCATCAAAAAAATAAGATTTGACGCTCGTTAGTATAGCTGCATTAATTACAGTATTTCTTAAAACTGGTTTTTTCATAAATCTTCCGATTTATCTTATTTGGTTGTCTTTTCAAAAACCAAACAACGAGGTGTTTCTATATATGGTAAGGGGGAAGTTTACCTATTTGAATGTGTTAGATCTCGTTAGCAGAATTGAGAGAGAAACCAATCAGTCTTTAAGTTTTGAAAGAAAAAAGATTGAGTTGTTTTTCAATAATTGTCAGAAGAGGAATATTCCATTTAAACGTTACCGACCAGCAATTTACAGGCTGCTAAAAAAGAAAGCTTTTGGAAAGAATAAGTTGAAATCAACACTTTCCCGAATGCCTTTCTATACAAAGCTTGTTGCATTTTGGGATATATTAATACCATTGTCTCTCATAAACTTAGTTGTTTTGGCAATGGCAGAGGATACGGAGTATTTCTATGCCATCTTTTTCGGTAGTCTGTTGGGAATTATCCCTGCAGCATTTGTTTGGTTTATTTGTCACATGGCTTTGAATAGCTTGGTGAAGTTTATCACCGAAATGAGGATTCAAAAAGCTTCCTCTATTCCATACCGAATTGCCATGGCTCAGTTTTGGGCGTTTTTTGCAGGTTATTTTTGGAGAGATATTTATTGGATAGATTTGAGAAGTTATTCGCCAATGGGTGTTTATTTTGGAGGTTATTCTTCAGGTTGGGATTCGGGATCTGATTTTGGAGGATTTGACGGAGGAGATTTTGGCGGTGGTGGGGCCGGAGGTGATTGGTAATTATGAAAAGAAAAATTCTGTACATATTATTAATACTGATGCCTTTGCTATCTTTTGCAAGATACTCTCGGACAAGAGCTAGAGTGCTGAATTATGAGCAAAGAATTTTTATAGCCGATGTAATTTTCTTCATTTTTTTAGCCTGCATAGTTTTATTGATTTCAATCCCATTTTTTATCAGATGGTCTCAAAAACAAAAAGTACAAAATGAAATACTACTCTATCAAATAAGAGGAAAGTTCACTTATTTCAATGTTTTACTTTGGCTAGAGCATATTGAAAATCATTTTTCAGTTAAACACAATTCCATCCGAAAAAAGTTGGAAGCGATGAGGAATGCAGCTGTTAGAAATAAGGGTTCGCTAGCACATTTCTATAGAGGAGATATTGAAAGGATGATATTCATTCCAGCTTTTTACGCTATTCCTTTTTGGTACGGATATGAACCGCCTAAATTAATGGATAATGGTCAACCTTTTATGTTGCTTGGAATCTTAATGGCATTGATTACAAGTTTTGTAATGTGGCTAATGATATTTTACATCTTTAACTTCATTATTTATTGGGTGGAGCGTTACTTGGTGCGACGAAAAGGACATGCAGGGTATCTTCATATAATTTCAGCTCAATTGGATGGCTTTTTTAAGGGGATTTGGTACAGATCGAACTTTCCTCAAGCGGCCTTGATGAAATTATCGGATATTACATTTGAAGACAAAAACACTGAGTTGGTTTTTGAGGATTTTGAAGGAGGCGGTTCGAAGGGGAGTTGGTAGTTTTAAAGATTCAACATAGAAACAACAAAATTTAATGGGAGCAACACCATACATTACATACATTATTCTCGCAGCAACCGGATTAGTATCATATAGAGCTTTTCAGGATGGAGGTTTGAAATGGAAATTCATGTTTAATGCCTATCAAATCAAGCACAGAAATGAATGGTACAGGTTTTTTAGCCATGGATTAATTCATGCAGATTGGATGCATTTAGGTTTTAATGCTTACGTTTTGTATGGTTTTGGAAAGACTGTTGAATTAACCTATGTTTCAATTTTTGGGGTGGCAAAAGGTAATTTCAATTTCATTTTACTTTATGTAGGAGCTTTGGCTATAAGTAGTTTTTACAGTTTTGCTAAGCATCAAGATAATGTTCATTATAATTCTTTAGGAGCATCGGGAGCTGTATCAGCTGTGTTGTTTTCATTTATCGCAATGTATCCTGATGCTAAACTTGGTTTGTTGTTTATCCCCATTCCAATAAAAGCTTGGATTTTAGGAGGATTGTACTTATTGTATTCTCATTACATGTCTAAAAAACAAATGGATAACATTGGTCATGATGCTCACTTCTGGGGTGCAGTTTTCGGATTTGTGGTTACCTTTGTATTTAAGCCTGAGTTGTTTGGGCGTTTTATTGACCAGATTACATCATCATTTTAATGAATAAAGCAATATTTTTAGATAGAGACGGAGTTATTAATCATGATCCTGATGATTATACATATCTTTTGGAAGAAACTACAATTCTTCCTGGTGTAATTGAATTTGCACAGAAGGCAAGAGATAAAGGATATCTTTTAATCGTTATTACCAATCAAGGAGGTATTGATAAAGGACGATATACCCATGATCATGTTACTGCGGTGAATAAATTTATCTCATCTGAATTTGAAAAGGCTGGAGTTAAAATAGAAGAGTTC
This sequence comes from Flavobacteriaceae bacterium, assembly GCA_964230605.1. GTDB lineage: Bacteria > Bacteroidota > Bacteroidia > Flavobacteriales_C. The sequence goes on along the minus strand of CAXRIN010000068.1, from coordinate 35,044 downwards.
TTTTATTGTCCGCATTATAATGGGAAACAGGCTTGTTTATGTAGAAAGCCAGATTCATTGTTAATTGAGAGAGGTTTGTATAAATACAATGCCGATCCTTCAAAGTCTTACTTTATTGGCGATAAATGGAGAGATATTGAATGTGGCGAAAAAGCAGGAGTGAAGGGGATTAAAATTGATGTTAACGTTATTACAGATTCTTTAATAGATTTAATTGCATAAAAGTCATTCTGCCCTATGATGGAGTTCGACAATTTAGATGGTTTTTTAAGTGAAAAAGGGGATAAGGTTTACGATACCTCCAACCGTTCCATGAAATATGGTGACGGGATTTTTGAAACAATCAAATTAGTTGATGGCAAGATGATGTTTTGGGATTACCATTGGGCAAGATTGTCTAAAGGAATGGAATACCTAAAATTAGATTCAATAGGAAAAGATGAAGCTTTTTGGAAAAAGGAAATTGAAAAAGTAATTGTAAAAAACTACTACAAACACGCAAGAATACGTGTGATTGTTTACCGTAAAGCGCCTGGGTTATATACACCAATGGGGAACAGAATTGGTTACTTAATTGAAGGAACCCGTTTTGATAAACCAGAATATACTTTTAATCCTGAAGGTATTAGGCTAGGACTTTTCGAAGGCGATCAAAAAGCAATGACTCCTTTGAATAATTTGAAAACTACGAGTGCTTTACTTTTTGTACTTGCAGGAATATACAAAAAAGAGCAAGGATTGGACGATGTAGTCGTTTTAAATGCTTCCGGAAGAGTTTGTGAATCGGTTTCATCAAATGTATTTGCAGTTATTCAAGATAAAATTATCACGCCTAGTTTATCAGAAGGGTGTTTAGATGGTGTAATGCGAAAGCAAGTCATAAAAGCGATTAATCAAAAACAACTTGATTTTGAAGAACGTGAATTGACATTAGATGAGTTGAGATCTGCCGATGAAATTTTCCTTACCAATTCTATGTCTGGAGTACAAGGTGTAGCTGAGTTTGAAGGAAAAAAGCTTTATAATATTTACACTAAGCAATTCCAGTCTTATTTAGAGTTTTTGTTGGAGAGTTGAGTTTCAAGAAGGTAGAAGGTAGAAGGTAGAAGGTAGAAGGTAGAAGGTAGAAGGTGGCTTTGTTGATTACATTGACGATTTTATTTTCTTTGAATAAGCAGTTAATGATTTGCTTATTTCGGTAGCTTTTGATTCTAATTCTGAATAATTATTAATGTAGCCTAGATCTCTTGAAAGGATAAAGTAATAACGACATTCATCTAAAGAGCCATGTGATATATTGAAGAATTTTAATTTGTCTGGCTTGGTTCTTTTTCGATAACCTTCCGCGATATTTGCAGCAACAGAAATAGAGCCTCTTCTTAATTGACTAGTTAATCCAAATTTTTCCTCTTCAGGAAATGCCCAAGTTACTTTATAAACCAGTAATGTAAGTTCATGAGCTGTTTTCCAGAATTGTAAGTTTTTAAATGAATTATTCATACACTAAAATTAACTTGTGATATGTAGTCAACGTTTTATTACAATGAAAAAATCATCTATTACTAATGAAAACTTTGTTTTCTGTTTAGTATTTAATCAAAGCGATTTGATTTTCTTTATCCACCTTCCACCTTCCACCTTCCACCTTCCACCTTCCACCTTCCACCTTCCACCTTCCACCTTCCACCTTCCACCTTCCACCTTCCACCTTCCACCTTCAAAAAAAAACACCTCTCTATTCCACCTATAATCAAGGTACTAGAGTTAAATAAAATATATTCTCCCTTTTTTCCCTTCAAAACCTAGGTTTTACCTTTTGTTAAGCGTATTTTTGTTGCCTACTTTTTGAATCATGAGCGAAGAAAAATCGGTAGTTGAGCATAATTTTATTGTAAAGGAGCTATATCCTTACCAAAAGACTTCAATCGAACGTATTGTTGAGCGTCTTAATCAAGGCCCTCAAAACAACAATATTCTATTCCAGTTACCAACAGGTGGTGGTAAAACGATTATTTTCTCGCATATTGCAAAAGAGTATATTAAAGAGACTAAGAAGAAAGTATTAATTCTTACACATAGAATTGAGCTTTTACACCAAACTTCAGGATGTTTAGACGGGATTGGCGTTGACAATTTTGTTGTAAGTAGCGAAGTGAAAGAGGTAGATGATCCCGAGCAATATGGTTGTTTTATTGCAATGGTTGAAACGCTGAATAATCGTTTACAGGATAATGAGGATTTTATTGAGAATGTTGGATTAGTTATTGTTGATGAGGCCCATAATAACTCTTTCCGAAAAATCTTTCAATATTTCAAAAACGTAAACATGTTGGGGGTTACCGCAACTCCTTTAAGTAGTAACCGAAATTTACCTCTTAATAAAAACTATGACGAATTGGTAATAGGTGCTTCTATATCGGAATTAGTTGATGGAAGATATCTATGTGAACCAACTTCATATACTTATGATGTAAACCTTGGAGCTTTAAGAGTTGGTATTAACGGTGATTACACTGTTAGTTCATCGGAAAGGCTTTACGGAGGCTTTGATATGCAGGAGAAATTAATTACTGCATACCGTGAGAGAGCTCAAGGTAAAAAGACATTAATTTTCAATCCTGGAATCAGAGTAAGCTGGATGGTATATGATATGTTCAAAGAGAACGGTATTGAAAACATCAAGCATTTAGATTCTACTTTTTCTGATCAGGAAAGACGTGACACTTTAGATTGGTTCAGAAATACTCCCGGAGCTGTTTTAACATCTGTTGGGATTTTGACTACTGGATTCGATGAGCCTTCGGTTGAAACAATCGTTTTGAACAGAGCAACTAGGTCTTTAACTCTTTATCATCAAATGATTGGTCGTGGGTCGCGTGTTACCCCAAACAAGAAGCATTTTAATATAATTGACTTAGGAAATAACATCAATCGTTTTGGTTTATGGGAGGCTCCTTTAGATTGGCATGATGTATTTAGTAATCCTGATAAATTCCTTGATCAGAATTATTTTGATGAGTTAGAAAAGCAAAGAGAGCTTAATTATACAATTCCAGACGAAATTATTGAGTTATTCCCTACGAATACAGAGGACCTTTTCCTTGATGTTGAGGATATTTATGAAGGTTGTATGGATAGAGGTGAAAAGGCAAGTAACTCCCTTGATATTTGTATTTCCAATCATGCTAAAGTTATTACAGATAACTGTAATGATTATGATGAAGCAGAAGTGTTAATAGAGAAGTTGGATGATAGTATTCGTCATAGATTAAAGATTTATACAACTTGTATTACTAAGTCAACCAAATCGTATTTAAATTACATTTACGACACTTACCAAAGAAGATTAAAAATTGAAATCAAAAAAATCCTCAGAGAGCGTGAACCAGAGGAGGATGATGAATAAACTTTAAAGTTATTATTGTTAAAAGTGGCCGAAAGAAATTTCGGTCACTTTTTTTATGGTAGTAGTTATATCTATGCATTTTCTATGCATACCTTTCAGTTTCGTCTTGACAGTCTTTAATTGTAGTGGCCTATGAAAATAGGCCATTATAAGCCTGATTGAAAAAGATTGATGTTTTTAGATTGAATTCAAGTGATTGCCATCGCCGATTCTCATCGGCCACTACTAAAAATAGTTTTATTGTTTTTGCTTGACTACTTTTTGTGCAAAAAAAATCCCTCAACTTTAGCTGAGGGATTCATGATATTTATGATTGTTAAAATTAAGCAATAACAGGAGTCGCGAATAAAGGTTTTCCAGCCATCATCGATTTTACCTTTTCACCAATTGCAGCTAATTTAGCATCGTCTCCAGCAGCCATTAACGCTTCGTCAACTAATCCAACAATTTCAACCATTCCATTTTCATCAATTCCTCTCGATGTAATAGCAGCAGTTCCAAAACGAATTCCCGACGTTACGAAAGGAGATTTGTCATCAAATGGAACCATGTTTTTGTTAGTTGTAATATGAGCTTGACCTAAAACAGCTTCAGCAACTTTACCAGTTAAATCTTTCGATCTTAAATCAATTAACATTGAATGGTTATCAGTTCCTCCTGAAATGATAGAGTATCCTCTTTTTACCATTTCATCAGCCATTACAGATGCGTTTAATTTTACTTGTTTAGCATAAGCAGTATAATCATCCGATAAAGCTTCTCCAAAAGCCACCGCTTTAGCAGCAATAACGTGCTCTAATGGACCTCCTTGGATTCCAGGGAAAACAGCTCCGTCTAAAACTTGACTCATTGATTTTGTAGCTCCTTTTAAAGTTTTGAAACCAAATGGGTTTTCAAAATCTTCTCCCATCATGATTACACCACCTCTAGGACCTCTTAATGTTTTGTGAGTAGTTGTAGTTACAATATGACAATCCTTCATCGGATCATTTAATAATCCTTTAGCAATTAATCCTGCTGGGTGAGAAATATCTGCTAATAAAATAGCTCCTACTTGATCACAAGCTTTTCTCATAGTTGCATAATCCCAGTCTCTAGAATAAGCAGATGCTCCAGCAATAACTAATCTAGGTTTTAAATCTAAAATTTGATTGGCAACTTTATTAAAGTCAATTCTACCAGTTTCTTTTTCAACACCGTAGAAATTAGCGTCAAACCACTTACCAGACATGTTAACTGGAGAACCGTGAGAAAGGTGACCACCGTGTGATAAATCAAATCCTAAAACTTTATCACCAGGATTTAAAAAAGCAGAGAAAACAGCCATGTTAGCCTGAGCACCTGAGTGAGGCTGAACGTTAGCCCATGCAGCTCCGAAAAGTTGCTTTAATCTCTCGATTGCTAAAGTTTCGATTTCATCAACAACTTCACAACCACCATAGTAACGTTTACCTGGTAATCCTTCAGCGTATTTGTTAGTTAAAATACTACCCATTGCTTCCATAACTTGCTCTGATACAAAGTTTTCTGAAGCAATTAATTCAATACCCTCAAGTTGTCTTTTGTTTTCTTGTTGGATATAATCGAAAATTTGAGAATCTCTCTTCATGTGTGTTTAAATAAGAATGAATAGAATGAGCCGCAAAAATAAGACTTAATAATCAACTCCTCAATTAATAAATCAATCAATTATGCACAAGTTTTTAAGATAACAAGCTATTTATCTTATTCGAATATCGAGCTATGTATTTTATTTAGAAATGAACCTTAATCCTAAGTTAAATGTGGCGCCTGAACCCTGGTTTAATCCTGCGAAAAAATTAGTGTATGATGTCTCTATTTGAAGTTGAGGTAGGATTTGATATTTACCTCCAATTCCAGCTTGAGAAAAATAATTAGGTAAACTGCTAATTACTGGCCAGTATTGAAGCTGGGTGTAAATTGTGCTTTTTGAGGTAGGGAAGTAGCTGAAAAATACGCTGATAGGTGTTTCAACGGATGTGTTGTTAATTCCTTCACCATTTCCGTATTCTGGAATTCTAACCCAAGCAGCTAATTCAGTAAATAATTGGTATTTAGAACCGAAAGTTTTGTCGTAAAATAATTGAGTCCAAGATGTGTATCGTTGCCAGTCTAACCAAGGATTACCTTGAAGTTCTTTAGCAACAGGTATCCAAAAGGTAGATTGAACTGAGAATTTAGGGATAGATTTTATTGGATTCCACTTTATTTTAGGTCCTATTGTTGAAATAGTTGTGCGGTTATTCTCGTCTTGGGCATACTTAAAAATATTCGATGCAAAGCTATTCTTATCATCATATCTTACACTTCTGAGGTTTACGTCTAATCCTAAATTGAATCTTCCCGATTTAGAAATCCCGTAATTAAAAGTCATCATAGTGGTATTCCAAGTTTGTCGAGAATTACCAATTATGTTTTTTCCATTTTCATTAAACCCACCTTTTTGAGTGTATAGGTTATTAAACATTTGAAGTTCAAATTGCTTGTGCTTTAGCAGTACAGAAGGTGTGTAGGTAGCAACATTTGAAACGTTTTTTAAATCGTTTAATGTCCAATCGTAAGGATAATAGCCTATTGACTTTATTTTCTTTTTTCGATATTGATTTATAAATGCTTTGATTTTTTTTTCATTCCCGCCGAAATCTTCGATATACCATTTGAAAATTTCAGAAATCTTGGCATTTCCCAAAGAATCTGACTTTATAAAACCCGAGTTATTTAATGCCCAGCTTGTAACAGAGTCTAGTTGACTTTCAATTTTATCTTGATTAAAAGCAAAATTTTGAATTGGTGGGCAACCTTTGGCACCGCAAACTAATGCAAAATGAACTCGAGGATCATTGTAAGTAGGTCTGATGATTTTATTCTCTAATTCATTTAAAGTAATCTCTTTATTCCCAACTTTAATTTTAGTAGCTTCAAAAAATCCAGTGACCGAAGTTGGACTTGTTATAGGGTAGTGCTGTATTACTTGTTGAATAACATGAAGATTATACAAGTTGATATAGTCTGCTTTATGAGGATTTTGGGTGATTCGATTATTGAAATTTTCGATTAAACTATCTAGCTCGTTGGATTGCGTGTTCTTAATAGAAGAGTAATTGACAAGTCCGTTTGAAATATTCTTTTTTAGAAAATCATCAAGTTGAATTGCAGAAAGGATATTTACATTGAGCAATAAAATTCCAAATAGAAGACTCTTTTTCACTACTTTATAATTTAAGTTCGAATTATAAAGGTCTTAAAAATATCCAGATCATTTTGTCGGTGTTTAGACACATTATTGAGAATTAAATTTTCATCTTTATCGTTGAAAGCAAGAATATATATGACTCATGTTGCTATAATTGGAAACGGAATTTCTGGTGTTACAGCCGCCAGACACATTAGAAAAAACTCTGATTTCAAGATTACGATAATTTCTGCAGAGACTGATTACTTTTTTAGTAGAACTGCGCTAATGTATGTATACATGGGGCATATGAAGTTTGAGCATACTCAACCCTATGAGCCTTGGTTTTGGAAAAAGAATAGAATTGATTTAAAGAAAGGTTTTGTTGAATCAATAGACTTTAACAATAAAACCTTGAATTTCCGAGAAGGAAATCCGATGAAATATGATAAGTTAATCATAGCAACTGGATCAAAGCCAAATAAATTTGGTTGGAAAGGTCAGGATTTGGATGGTGTAGGAGGTTTGTTTAGTAAACAGGACCTGGACTATATGGAAAAGCATACCAAAGGGATTTCCAGAGCGGTAATTGTTGGGGGAGGATTAATAGGCGTTGAAATGGCTGAAATGCTTTTAAGTAGAGATATTCCTGTTACTTTTTTGGTGCGAGAAGAACGATTTTGGGGTAATGTTTTACCAAAAGAAGAGGGTGAGTTAATTATGCGTCACATGAAAGAACATCATGTTGATTTAAGATTAAACACTGAACTTGACGAAATTCTTGATGATGGTAGTGGGAAAGTAGTAGGGATAAAAACTAAAGATGGTGAAGTTATAAATTGTGAATGGGTTGGATTAACAGCTGGTGTATCTCCAAATATTGATTTCTTAAAGAATTCAGGATTGGAAATTAATCGTGGGGTATTAGTTGAAAGAAATTTACAAACTAACATTTCTGATGTTTATGCAATTGGTGATTGTGCTGAGTTTAGAAATCCTGTGCCAGGAAGAAGAGCCATCGAACAAGTATGGTATACGGGGCGAATAATGGGAGAAACTGTAGCACAAACAATTGTTGGGAATGCACATGATTACCAGCCAGGAAATTGGTTTAACTCCGCAAAGTTTTTTGATATTGAATATCAAACTTATGGATGGGTAGCGCCTACGTTAGAAGATGGGCAAAGTGATTTTTATTGGGAACACCCAAAAGGTAAGATTTGTATGCATTTTGTTTTCGAAAATGAATCAAGGAAGTTTATTGGTGTGAATGCTTTTGGAATTCGTTTAAGACATCATGTTTTTGATGGTTGGTTAAATGAGTCGGCATCAATTGAAAAGGTTATGGAGTATTTAAAAGATGCCAATTTCGATCCTGAGTTCTTTTTAAAATACGAAGATCAAATAGTTGCGAAATTCAATGCTGAAAATGGAACGTCTATTCATCCAAAGAAAAAAAGTTGGAAACGCATTTTAAAGTTTGTAAAGTAATATGAAAGCAATAAAAACTACTGGTTTAATTATTTTCTTAGGTGCTTTTTTACTTTTTAATGCACTAACGTTTTTAGGGAAATATAAAGTCACCGAAGAGAAATTGTCTCAATATTTGGAGTCTGCTTGGATTAAAAGCGAATATGTTTCAGAGCAAGCAAACAAGAGATTAGTTGGGAATTGGGGGAGTCATATAAATCTGTCTAATGAGCTTTTGAAAATTTTACAGGAATCTCATGACTTTCACAGGGCGAAAATTCAGTTGATGGAGGAGAGTGGAGCGTCTGAAGAAGAAAAGAATACAGAATGGAGTAAGGTAGTTTGGCTAAAATCAACTAAAAAACATGCGGACTATGCTTATCCATTAGTTCGAGGTTCTGGGAAAGGATTTGTAATTGAGAACAAGAAACTGCTGTTTTTCTTGACATTCGGATTGGGAATAATAGGTGGTTTGATGTTTGTTTTACCTTCAGTTAAGCTTGATGGCCCTGCAGGCATTAAAAACAATAAAATTTTTCAAAATCCAGCTACAAATAAAGGTTGGGTTGCATGGCTCGTATTTGGGTATCTAATATTGTTTTATCTCATCCTTTATTTCTTTCCTGAATACGCCGAAAACCAAATAATTCTAGTTGATGGAGTGAGTGAATGGTTGAATGGCGGTGCTGCAGGTCAATGGTTTTTGTATGGTTTTATGTACTGTGTTTTCATGCTTGTAATGGGAGTGAGAATGTTTATTAAATATCGACATAATAGATATCAAATTGTTAGAACAATTTCTGTTTTGTTTTTTCAAATTGCATTTGCCTTTTTGATTCCTGAGCTATTAACGAGGTTTAATATGCCTTGGTACGACTTTAAAAATGCGTGGCCTTTAGATTATGATTTTTTCTTTTCATGGAACTTTCAGTCTCTTTTAAATAATGGTACAATTGGAATGTTTATGCTGTTTTGGGGAATAATTCTCACCATTATAATAGTGCCAATAATGGTATATTTTTATGGTAAAAGATGGTATTGTTCATGGGTTTGTGGATGTGGAGGTTTAGCCGAGACTTTAGGAGATCCTTATCGGCAACATTCTGATAAGTCTTTGAAATCGTGGAAGTTTGAGCGTTATGTTATTCATGTTGTACTTGTTTTCGCTGTATTAATGACTATAGCCACATTGATAGCGATGAATATAGAAGTAAAGGAGGATGGTTTTGTGTCTGTTTATGAAAATTATGGAGCAACCTTTTTAGGAATTGAGACGGAATCTTACAGGTTTTGGTATGGCTTTCTTATAGGTTCAATTTTCTCTGGTGTTATAGGTACAGGGTTTTATCCAATATTCGGAAATAGAGTATGGTGTCGTTTTGGTTGTCCATTAGCGGCTTATATGGGAATTGTTCAACGTTTTAAATCAAGATTTAGAATCACCACAAACGGAGGACAATGCATATCCTGTGGAAATTGCTCAACTTATTGTGAGCAAGGAATTGATGTTAGAGCATATGCTCAAAAAGGGCAAAACATTGTAAGGTCAAGTTGTGTTGGATGCGGTATTTGTTCAGCTGTTTGCCCAAGAGGTGTTTTAAAGCTGGAAAATGGTCCTGAAGAAAAACGAATTTCAGAAGATAACCCTATTGTCATAGGGAATGATGGGGTTTCGATTAAAATGATAACTAATTAAAACACTAAAGCCTCGATTTCTCGAGGCTTTGTTTAATCAGTTTGTTATATCAGATTGTAAGAAGTTCGTTCTAACAATTCAAAATTAAGCACATTTAAAATAAAATGGTATTTGGAATTGCTAAAGTGTGTTAATTGCAGGTTAAAATGTGTGATTAAGATACTGAAGTGTAGGGCAGGGGCGTGAAATGACATTATCTTTGTTTAGAATGTAATTTATTTGATTTTCAATTGATTAAAAACATTGCGATAATTGGCTCGGGAGCATTAGCTACTTTCTATGCCTTTAAATGGGGTGTAAAATATAATGTTTCAGTTCTTGGGACATGGAGGGATGCTATTGATGCAATTAATCATAGAAATTTAGAGGTTGATGACTCGAACAATCTATCGGCATTTCTTAATTGGAATGAGGTTGAGGAGCCTGATTTAGTTGTTTGGTTAACCAAAACCTATAAAAACAAAGAAGCTTTAGAAAGATATAAATGTTTGCATTGGAACTGTCCGATACTCATTTTACAAAATGGAATTGGTCAGAAGGAATTGTTTAAATCCATTTTAGGTAAGGATCAAATTGTTTGTGTGGGAATAACAACCCAAGGTGCCAAATTGGAGAAACCAGGATGTGTTTTAAATACTGGAGATGGAGAGCTAATCGTTGAACAGAATAATGTTTTTGATGGTTTTCCAGTTAATCAGGTAATTGATATAAACCAGAAGGTTTTTGAAAAACTTTCAATAAATGCAGTAATCAATCCAATTGCTGCTTTGTATAATGTGAAAAACAAGGGAGTTATAGCAGGGAATGCATTTGAAGAGTTGAAAAAAATGATTTCAGTTTGCTTTCCGTATTTTCAAAAACGAAATGTGTTCCAATCTGAAGATGAATATTTGAGTAAAGTTATTCAAATAGCTGAGGCTACAGGTGAGAATACAAACAGTATGTTAGCTGATAAATTAACAAATAGGCCAACTGAAGTGCTTGATATTTTAGGGCCGGTAAATGACGAATTGAAAAGTGAATATTTAAATAATATTATCGAAAGTCTTCAAATGACATTGCGTTAAATGAAAAAGCCCTAGCGTTGACTAGGGCTCTTGTTTTATTTTTTTGAAAAATTAATTTTTTTCTTCCTCTTCTTCCTCCTCTTCCTCTTCCTCTTTCTCAACAACAACTTCTTCTTCTATATCTTCATTTGATGCTTCCAATTCATCTAAATCGTCAACTAATTCTTCGTCAGCTTCTTCTATAGCTACTGGTTCTTCAATAACAGGAGCTGGTGCAGGGGCAGCAAGAGCATCTTCAAGACCAGGGACAACCTTGTACGATTTCTTGTACTTATCACACAATGCTTTTAAAACAGCAACTTCTTGCCCTTTAAACTCTTGTACTATTAACCCAACTTTTTTTACCTGACGTGGGTGGTAAAGACTGAAAAAGTCAGTCAATAATTTTTCAAAGTTTTCAACTACAGACATAATTCAAATGTTTAATAAACAATTAACGTGTGGAAATTTAAACAAAATTACTTACACCTTGTAACTTTTGTTTCAAATATTTGTTTTAGACTTTAAACTTGGAGAGATTCAAGTATTAACTCGGGATTTATAGGTATTGACTGCAGAGGAATATAATAGGGTTGTAAATGACTTGAGTCATAGGCTTTTTGGCTTTGTTTTTAAGCTAACAAAGGATGAAGAAGATGCCAATGATTTAGTTCAGGATGCCTTTATGAAGCTCTGGAGTAACCGAAAAAAAGTTGAGTTAAATAAGGCCAAGTCTTGGTTGTTTACAACTGCTCACAATGCTTTTATAAACTTTGTGAAAAAGTCGAATAGACAAACAAGAATGGAAGAAGGGATGGATATTTCCGTTGAATCAAAAAATCGATTTGAATTAAAAGAGATTATTGATAAAGCAATGGAAAACCTGCCAGAGCTTCAAAAATCGATTTTATTGTTAAGAGACCTAGAAGGGTATAATTATGCAGAAATCGGAGAAATGTTAAATCTGAACGAATCACAAGTCAAAGTGTATTTGTTTAGAGCTAGAAAGAAAATTAAAGACCAAATTAAGGACCTAAGTATTATTAAGGTATGATTGGAAAAGAAAATATAGAAGAAAAGATTTTTGAATATTTTGAAGGCGAGCTTACTTCAAGCGAGTCTAAAGAGTTGGAGAATTTCATTCAGTCTAATCCCGAATATCAGGCTGATTTTGACGCTTGGAAACAAAGTTCTGTTCCGAACGAGCCAATGGAGTATAAGTTTGCTGATGAATTATTGGTGAACGAAAAATCATCACCAAAAGGTTGGTTTACATGGGCTTCTGGAGGAGCGATGTTGTTTTTAGTTTCACTAGCATCGGTTACTTTTTTTAATAAGTATGATGGTGGAGCTGATAAAGTTGCTAGCCTGAAAGAACAACTAGATAAAGTGGGAGATGTTGCTTTAGGGGATATTGTAAATACCTCTCCTGTAAAAAATAATGAGGAAGTATCTTCTCTAGATTTAGATCAACAAATTATATCAAATTCTGTTATTGAAACTGAAAAAAATCAATCGAAATCAAATACACAAGTTGAAACAAATAATAAAAAATCTAATTTTTCTGAAATTAAACCAAGTTTAGCCTCTGATAAAGTTATGTCTGATGATTTTTCGGTTAAATCGTCTGTCTCAGATGTTGTGACTGATAAAAAAACAGTGGTTTCTCATCAGTCTGAATTTGAAAGAATTCAAGTAAATGCTTTAAAGGGATCAAGTTATGAATTTTATTTGCCGGCATCCTTGAGAAAGGATAAGTCTTCTTATGAAAATCCTAACAAACCTAATTTCTTTATTACTAATAATAAGGATCCTTATTTGAACTATTCTTTAGCGCATACTTTAGAAGAGAACGGAAGTTTTGCAGGTAATGGAGGAGAAGGGATAAGAGCAGAAATGTTATATAGAACTGAGTGGCCTACGGTGACATCAGATAACTTTTCATCTCAAATTTTCTCGGTTGATGGTTATGTTAAATCAATCAAAGGAGGTTTAGGAGTCATTGTGAATGCTGATAGATTAGCGCATGGTAAGTTAAACTCTACTGCTGTGTCGATGATTTATTCTCCAAAAATTATAGTTAAAGGAATTAGCATTGAGCCTTCAGTGAAATATACTTACAACGAAAAAAGCATTTCATGGGCGCAGGTTGATGCTAATGATGTGAAAGATCCAAGAAATGGAGTTTTATATGCGTCTGTTCCTTTTGTTCCTGAAGATTTTGCCAAATCGGATATTCATCATCATGATTTAGGATTAGGTTTATTACTTAACGCAAGTAAGTTTTTTATTGGAGCTCAAATTGACCATATAAACAAATATTCATACAAAGAGGAATTCTTTGATCAAACAATCACAATTCCAAATAAAATATCTGCAATGGTAGGGACTGATGTCTACAAAGAGCAAGGAGGGAAGTTTTCGTTCAGCCCATCAGTTAATTATGTGAAGTTTGGAAATTATAACGCACTTTGGGCTAATACTCAGTTTGGATACAAAGGCTTCTTTTTAGCAACAGGAATTGCTACGAATGAAGAGATTATGACAAGTATTGGTTACGGTAATAATAAAGTAAGATTAGTTTATGGTTTAGGTTTTACTAAGCCAAGTGAGTTTTCTGGTTTAACAGTATCTGACAAATACTATGAATCACATCAAGTTAGTTTGAGGGTTAATCTTCAACCTAAAAAGAAATAATTGACATTATATTTTTGAGAGTTGTAAATGACTCTTTTAGGCACAACCCTATTATTAATTTTTAATTCATTAATTATGAGAGGGAAGGTCTATGTCTTAATGCTGTTTGTTGTTTCTAATGTTGCTAAATCACAGGATAATCAATATTCACAGTTTTTTGCAAATAAAATTTATTTAAATCCTGCTTTTACAGGGACGGAGGTTTGCCCTATGGTAATTCTAGGCTTTAGGGATCAATGGCCTGGGATGCAAGGGGAGTATGTAAGTTGCACAGCCTCATATGATCAAACAATAAATAAGGTTGGGTTTGGAGTTCTTTTTAACTCTGATGATGCGGGTAGAGGGATTTTGAAGACCAATAATGTGTCCTTGATAGCAAGTCCGAAAGTTAGAATAAATCATGAATGGACAGCTTCATTTGCACTTGAAGGAGGTATTGTGTCCAAAAGATTAGATCATTCAATATTGATTTATCCAAATCAATTAAGCTCTACTGGATTAAATGGAAACCCTCAGGAAATAACGGAAGATAAAGGTGTTTTGAATACGGATTTTAGTGTTGGTGCGCTTTTTTATTCCTCTTATTTATATTTTGGGTATGCAATGCATCATGTAATGGAACCTAATATTTCTTTCGCTGATAATCCTGATGGAGTTTTGTATCGTCGACATACTGGTCACGTAGGTGTTAATGTCGATTTACCAGCACCTCCTCATGAAAGAAGATTAGGTAAAGCACCAAGGATTTCTCCACAAATTATTTTTCAACAACAAGGTCCAGCCAGAGAATTAAACCTGGGGCTCTACTATACAAAGAATAAATTCACAAGTGGGATATGGTATAGAAATGAAGATTCTGTAATTCTTTTATTGGGAGTACAATCAAGAAAGTTCAGTTTTGGATTTAGTTATGATATTACAATTAGTAAATTATCAAACAATACTTTCGGAGCTCTTGAGTTGTCTACCGCGTATATGTTTAATTGTCGCTCTAAAAAACCAGGTATACCAAAAGCAGAATGTCCATCATTTTAGCAACCAAAATGCAATAAATCAGTCTTTAAGGCGTAAAGTGGTTTAATTTTTGATAATTCACGTAACGTGTTTTTGCTAATTCCGTAACTTTAATCGTCTATGAATAAACTATTGTTGCTTCTTCTTTTTCCATTCATCTTATTAAGTCAAGGTGAGTTCAATCAATGGCGATTTGGAAATGGGGCAGGTTTAAATTTTAATAGTGGAACCCCTTCAGTTGTTTATTCTTCAATCAGTTCTTCTGAAGCTGCTGCATCTGTGGCAGATTGTTACGGTAATTTACTGTTTTATACGGATGGTGAAACAGTTTGGAGAAGTGATAATAAAGAAATGGATCAAGGTTATGATTTGGATGGAGTTATGCCCGAATCAAGGCCCACTCAAGGAGCTTTAATTGTTAAAAGACCTAAAAGTTCATCTATATATTACATTTTTACGGCATCTGATATTTACGGAGTGAAATATTCTGTTGTAAATATGGCTGCTAATGGTGGGGCGGGGAAAGTGATTCAAAAGAACGTTAAGTTAAGCTCTCAGTTAAGTCAAAAATTAGGTGTTACATATCACCAAAACGGGGAGGATATCTGGGTTATTACACATTATGAAAGGTCAAATGTTTATGAAAGTTTTTTAGTAACTCAAACAGGTGTTTCTCCTTTATCTGTGATGAGTGCTGTAGGTCCAATTCATAGGAGTTCACATGGAGAAATTAAATTTAACCAACAAGGAACAAAAGTAGGTGCTGTTGTGCAGGATCAGCATTTAATTACATTGGCTGATTTTAACAATTCGACAGGTGTTGTTTCGAATGTTTTCGCTATTGATAGTGATTATGGTAAACCTCATGGTTGTGAATTTTCGCCTTCGGGGTCCAAGTTTTATGTTACAGCATGGGGCTCAAATGGTGGTATTATTCAATTTAATGTTGGTTCTAATAATTTAACCACATTGACTAGTAACAGGAGGAAGGTGTCCGGATCATTTAAACCAAGGGGTTCGCTTCAGCTTGCCCCTAATGGTAAGATATATGTTACTAGTGAAGCGAGTAATTATTTAGGAGTCATAAATTTTCCTGAAAACACGGGGAATTCGGTTTCTTTTGATAGTAAAGGTGTTAAGTTAGAAACAGGAACCTCTAGTACTTGGCAGTTACCCAATGTTACTTTGACAAATAATAATATCCCTCAACCTAAAGAAATACTTTCAGCAAATTACTGTTTTGGAGATGAAACCTCATTTACTTTATCGAATGAAACTGGAGTAGTAGATATTTTATGGAATTTCGATGACCCAAGTTCAGGTGCCGAGAATTATTCCAGTATGTTAAATCCTAATCATGTTTTTTCATCTCCTGGAGTTTATAATGTTAAAGTCACCATATCAAATGTTTGTGATGTAGAAGAATATAATCAAGTAATTGAGATTACTGAAGGGCCTAAATCGAACTTAGATTCAATTAGTGTTTGTCAAAAGACTCCTACTTTAATTGGCATCCTTTCAGAAGTTGATGTTGAATATCAATGGACTCCTTCTGACGGATTAAGTTCCACGAATTCAAGTAATCCTGAATTTAATTCCACAGGGTTAGTTGGTAATGAATTTGTATACTATTTAGCATCATCTTTCAATGGAGGCTGTGTTTTTAATGACACACTAGTTATTGATTTATTAGATGTTGAAAAAGCTGGAGAAGATCAATATATGTGTCCAGGTTTTGGAGTTGAGCTTGGAGTTGATTCAGGTGTGGTTAATGCATTATGGACCGGTGCAAATATTGATGATCCAAATAGTTTGACACCTACAGTTACGCCAGTTTTAACCACTGAATACTATGTTGAATTAACTGATACAAATGGATGTGTTTCAAAAGATACTGTTTTAGTTGAAGTTAATCCTATAGTTCCGGTTAATGCTGGGGATATTGGTGCTATTTGTTTCGGGGATTCTATTTTGCTAGGTGAAGATGTTTCTCCAGATAGAACTGTTTTTAGTTGGTCGGATCCAAATTTTGTTGAAAATGAAGATCAACCAATTACATCTGCTTTTCCCCAAACCTCACAATGGTTTTACTTGTTGGCTTCGATAGATACATGTTCAACTCTGGATTCTGTCTTTGTTGCTGTAAATTCTCTCCCAAATGTTCAAATTCAACCGGATGATACCATCGTTTGCTATGATGATTCTGTTTATTATACTGGAACTGGTGCTAAAGAATATACATGGTATAGTTATGATAAAATATCTTCTTATGACTATTTGGATATGGTTGTTGGTTATAATACTACTGATATAGTTTTGATTGGAGTAGATTCTAATGGATGCGTGAATTCGGATACTACCAGTTTAGAGGTTTTACCTCTTCCTGAGATTATGATAAGCAATGATACCGCTATCTGTATAGGACAGGAGACTACTTTGAGTGTGTCGGGAGGTGCTGATTATTTATGGTTGAACAATGAATTATTGGGAGAGACTGAAACATCTCAAAATATAAAACCAGCAGAGACAAAGACATATAAAGTAAAAGTTACAGGCGTGAATGGTTGTTATGAAGTAGCTAATGTTGAAGTTATTGTAAATAGTTTGCCAGTCGTTAATTTAATGAGTGATACATTAATTTGTAAAGAAAGCGATGCTTATTTATGGGCAACAGGCGGAAATGTTTACCAATGGTCGCCAGCTGATTACTTAAATCAAACAAACATTGCTAATCCCATTTCAAAGCCGGATGCACCAATTTTATATCAAGTAATAGTTATCGACAAAAATGGTTGTATTGATTCAGCTGAAACATCTATTAGCTTGAATGATAATCCAGAGGCAGCTTTTGATTTTGATTATATTCCTAGTTGCGCTGGGTATGAGGTTCAGTTTAGTGATAGTTCAGTTTTAGCCGATACTTATATTTGGGATTTTGGAAACGGTAATACCTCTTCTGAAAAAAATCCATTTGTAATCTTTGAATTTGGAACTCAAGCATCTTCTAATCTTATTGTAGGCAATAATGGAATTTGTTTTGACACTGCTTCTGTTAATTTTAATTGGAAGAAAATTTCAGAATTTATTGATGTATTCGTTCCTAATATAATTACCCCAAACAGTGATGGGAAAAATGATTGCTTTGAAGTTATTTTACCAGATGAATTTGTAGATTGTGCTGATTATGAAATCTTTAATAGATGGGGTATAAAAGTTTATGATTCCAAAGAATTTAAGACTGATTTTTGTGGTTTTAACGCTTACAATAATCAGGAGTTAAGTGAAGGTACTTATTATTATACCTTATTAATAGGTGATTATCAGTTGAATGGGTTTGTAACTATTGTTAGGTAGTTTGGCTTGATTTTCTTTCTCACTTATTTAAAATAAACTTTTGTAAACTTCTTTAACCTTTTTATATTTGCAGCATGACAATTACAAAAAATAATACTTGGTGGTGGCACTCTCTTTAATTAAAGGCAGTGAACTGATGGTATTATAAGAATATATAAAAGCTTGCAGGTCACTGCAAGCTTTTTTTTTGATTGTCATAATCGTTGATAAGAGGTCAACAACCAAAAGTTCAGAAATGGAGAAAATTAAAATAAATACTAGATACAAAAAGCTGTTAGCTGATACAATCACCCCCGTGAGTATCTATTTAAATATTAGAGAACAATACAAGAAAAGTTTCTTGTTAGAAAGCTCTGATTATCATGGGAATGAAGATAGTTATTCATTTATCTGTTTTAATCCCGTTGCCTCGTTTAAGGTGGAAGATGAAAAGATTTTCATTGTTTATCCTGATGGAGAGTTTGAAACGAAGTCGGCTAAAGAAAATAATGTAGTTGAAGAGTTAAATAAATTCGCTGGATTATTTGAAAGTGAAGATTTAGGTTTCGATTTCGTAACCAACGGTTTGTTTGGATTTACAAGTTTTGAAGGTGTTCGTCATTTTGAGGATATCGATTTCGATTATTCTGAAAAACAAGACAAAAAAGTGCCAGATATGCACTACATGGTTTTTCAGAATATTATATCAATTAATCACTTTAAAAACGAATTGTACTTATTCGAACATAGAAGTGAAATAGGAACAGGAAGCGGTCCTGAATCTTTAGAGAAATTAGAGGAGTTAATTAAAACACCTAATACAAGTCAAAAATCCTTTGAAAAGAATGGAGAAGAAGTAAGTAACTGTACCGATGAGGAATTCATCAAAATGGTTCAGGATGCAAAATCTCATTGCAAAAGAGGAGATGTTTTCCAGTTAGTGCTTTCAAGAGAGTTTTCTCAGCGATTCAAAGGAGATGACTTTACGTTGTATAGAGCTTTAAGATCAATCAATCCTTCTCCTTATTTGTTCTATTTCGATTTTGGAAAGTTTAAGATTTTTGGATCTTCTCCTGAAGCTCAAATAGTTATTAAAGATAGAAAGGCTTCTATTTTTCCAATTGCCGGTACTTTCAGAAGGACTGGTGACGATGAGAAAGATGCAAAATTGGCACAGAAGTTACTAGATGATCCAAAAGAAAATGCCGAACATGTAATGTTGGTAGATTTAGCGAGAAATGATTTGAGTAGAGATGCCAATAATGTTACTGTAGAAGCTTACAGAGAAATTCAATTCTATTCCCACGTAATTCATTTAGTCTCAAAAGTAACGGGCGATTTATTGCCAGAGAAGAATACGATTAGAATGGTGGCAGATACATTTCCTGCTGGTACTTTATCAGGAGCTCCTAAACATATGGCGCTTCAGTTAATTAACAAATACGAGAAAAACCAAAGAGCTATTTATGGTGGTTGTATTGGATTCCTTGGGTTTAATGGAGATTTTAATCACGCTATTATTATTCGTTCTTTCTTGAGTAAAGAAAACAAGCTGTTCTATCAGGCAGGAGCAGGTATAGTAATGAAGTCGGACGACGAAAGTGAAAGACAAGAAGTGTTTAACAAACTAGCAGCATTGCATAAAGCAATTGAGTTAGCAGAAGAGCTATAATATGAAGATTTTAGTTTTAGATAATTACGATTCGTTTGTTTACAATCTGGTTCATTACATAAAGCAGCTAGGTTTTACTGATGTTGATGTTTTTAGGAACGATAAGATTGCCTTAGCTGATGTGGCTAAGTATGATAAAATATTGCTTTCTCCTGGTCCGGGAATTCCTGAAGAGGCTGGGATTATGATTGATTTGATTAAGGAGTATGCTGATTCAAAATCTATCATGGGAGTTTGTTTGGGACATCAAGCCATTGCCGAGGCTTTTGGAAGTGAATTGGAAAATATGGATGAAGTGCTTCATGGAGTGGGTAACAAAATGCAAGTTGTTGCTGACGAAGTATTATATGATGGTTTACCAAAAGAGTTTGAGGTTGGTAGGTATCATTCATGGCAAGTGAAAAAGAATTCGCTAGGTGATACTTTTAAATTAACTGGAGTTGATGTGAATGGAAATGTGATGAGTATGCGTCATAATTCATTGGATGTTGTTGGAGTTCAGTATCACCCTGAATCTGTGTTGACTCAGCATGGATTGAAGATTGTTGAGAATTGGTTGAAGAACTAAGTAAGAAATAACAAGTACCTCGTCATTGCGAGGAGGTACGACGTGGCAATCTCCTTTTAAAAAGTAAGAGATCGCTTCGTACCTCGCAATGACGAAAAACTTAAAGAATAATGAAAACATTACTTCAAGAATTATTTAAAGGGAAAAAGCTAAGCTTCGAAGAGGCTAAAGCAGCTCTTTTAAGAATTGGGAAAGGTGAGTTTGAAGGGAATAACTCAATTGTTTCTTCTTTCCTTACTGTCTTTATGATGAGAGGAATTGAGGGGCAAGAATTGGAAGGTTTCAGAGCAGCAATGTTGGAACTTTGTAATCCTGTTGACCTAGGTAATGTAGAAACAATTGATATGTGCGGAACTGGTGGAGACGGCAAGAATACATTTAATGTGTCAACCACTTCATCATTTATAGTTGCAGCATCAGGAGTTAAAGTTGCTAAACATGGCAATTACGGAGTTTCTTCCGGAGTTGGCTCTTCAAATGTTATTGAACATTTGGGGTATACTTTTAAAGGTGAAGAGGCTGCTTTGAAATCAGAAATAGAAAACGCTGGGATTACCTTTTTTCATGCGCCTTTATTTCATCCAGCGATGAGATTTGTTGGACCAGTTAGAAAGGAGTTGGGGTTAAAGACATTCTTCAATATGATTGGGCCTTTAGTCAATCCATCAAAACCAAATTTCCAGTTAACAGGAGTTTATGATCCATCAATTTTACCATTGTACGATCATGTTTTAAAGAACAATTTAGAGCGTTACGCTATTCTTCATTCGGTTGATGTTTATGATGAGATTTCTTTAACGAGTGATTTTCATATGTACAGCCATAACGGAATTGAAAAGCTTTCTCCATCAGATTTAGGATTAAGTACTTTAAAACCAGAAGATATTGGAGGAGGGGATACAGTTGAATATGCAGCTGAAGTTTTAACTAATGTTCTTTCTGGTAAAGGGACTAAATCACAACATGAAGTTGTTGCTGCTAATGCTGGAGTGGCAATTTCTGTGGCGAAAGATGTTACGGTTAAAGAGGGAGTTGAGGAAGCATTGGAGTTAGTAAATTCAGGAGCTGGAATTGAAGTTTTGAATAAGTTGTTAAGTAATAAATAATACGTCACCGTCATTGTGAGGAATGACGGGAAGCTAGAAAATATGACGATTTTAGATAAAATAAATCAGAACAAACTAAAAGAAATAGAAGCTGCTAAAGGTGCTGTTTCAATTGCAGAATTAGAATCATCTGCTTTGTTTGATAGGGAGTGTCCATCGTTAAAGGATGCCATTATCAACAAATCAGGAATTATTGCTGAGTTTAAACGTCAGTCGCCATCAAAAGGAGTGATCAATGGAGTTGCAACTCCAGCTGAAGTTGCACAAGGATATGAAGCAGCGGGAGTGTCGGCAATGAGTTGTTTAACTGATAAAGACTATTTCGGAGGAACTTTCGATGATTTGATAGCCGCCCGTGCAGCTGTTGAATTGCCAATTCTTCGAAAAGATTTTATGTTAGATGAATATCAGTTGTACGAGGCAAAGTCAATTGGAGCAGATATAATTCTATTGATTGCGTCTAGTTTATCTGTAGCCAAAACAAATGAATTAGCTAAAGCAGCAAAGAGTTTAGGATTGAACGTTTTGTTAGAAATTCATGATGAAACTGAATTGGGACATATCAATCAGTATTGTGATGCTGTTGGTGTGAATAACAGAAATCTTAAAACTTTTGAAGTGAGTACCAATGTTTCAAAAGGTTTAGCCAATCAAATTCCTGATGAATTTGTGAAAGTTTCAGAAAGTGGAATTTCAAATATTGAGGCAATTCAGGATTTAAAAACTTATGGCTATCAAGGGTTTTTAATTGGAGAGAATTTTATGAAGACTGATAACCCTGGAAAGGCTTGTCAAGAATTTATAAAGCAACTCTAATTGTCACCCCGCACTTGTTGCGGGACCTGATGAGAAAATATAGTTCGTGAAGATCCCGCAACAAGTACGGGATGACAAAAAGGAAAAATGAACGGTAAAGAATTGAAAATAAAAGTCTGTGGTATGAAACATCAACAAAATGTTGATGAAGTAGTAGGGCTTGGACTAGACTTTATTGGAAATATCTTCTTTGCTAAATCACCTAGAAATATTGAAATAGCTGTAAATACCTCAGCTAAGAAAGTAGGAGTGTTTGTGAAGGAATCAATTGAAGTGATTAAATCCAAGATTAAAGAAAACGACTTGAAGATCATTCAACTTCATGGAGGGGAATCTAACGATTTCTGTAAAGAAGTTAAAAATATTGGAATAGAGGTTTGGAAAGTTTTCTCAGTAGGAGAAGATTTTGATTTTGCTCAATTACAACACTTTCCTGATGCCGATTTATTTCTGTTTGATACTAAAACTGAAAACCATGGGGGAGCAGGAAAGAAATTCAATTGGTCCTTGTTGGACCGAATAGATAAAGAGTCTCCAAAGACATATTTTCTCGCAGGAGGAATTGGGCCAGGAGACGCCCAAGAAATAAAAAGCTTAAACCTTGAAAAACTAATTGGTTTGGATTTGAATAGCAAGTTTGAAATTGAGCCAGGTTTGAAGGATGTAGGGCTGTTGAAGAAGTTCTTAGAAGAGCTTCAAGCGTAAAGAATGAGATTGCTTCATCCCTCGCAATAAGGGAGCGGCATTCAAAATTCAAAATTTAAAATTTAAAATTCATTGAACGTGAGTTATAATGTAGATGAAAAAGGGTATTACGGACAATTTGGAGGTGCTTACATCCCTGAAATGTTATACCCAAATGTTGAAGAGTTAAGACAGAACTATTTAAAAATTTCGGAAAGTCCGGAGTTTAAAAAGGAGTTTGATTATTTGCTGAAACATTATGTTGGGCGTCCATCGCCACTATATCATGCTAAAAGATTGTCTGAAAAGTATGGTGCTAAAATCTACTTAAAAAGAGAAGATTTAAACCATACAGGTGCGCACAAAGTAAATAATACAATTGGACAAATTCTTTTGGCACAAAGATTAGGAAAGAAGAGAATTATCGCCGAAACAGGTGCTGGTCAGCACGGGGTAGCTACAGCTACAGTTTGTGCCTTGATGGGAATGGAGTGTGTAGTTTACATGGGAGCTGTTGATATTGAGCGTCAGCAGCCAAACGTGAAGCGTATGCAAATGTTGGGTGCAACTGTTGTTCCTGCTGAATCTGGAAGTAAGACATTGAAAGATGCGACTAATGAAGCGATTCGCGACTGGATTAATAATCCAACTGATACTTATTATATTATCGGTTCTGTAGTTGGACCACATCCGTATCCTGATATGGTAGCGCGTTTCCAAAGTGTTATTTCTGAGGAAATGAAATGGCAATTAGAGGAGCATGAAGGAAGAAATTATCCTGATAGAGTAATTGCTTGTGTTGGTGGAGGAAGTAATGCCGCTGGAGCTTTTTACCATTTCTTAGATGATGAAAGAGTTGAGTTAATCGCTGCCGAACCAGCAGGTTTAGGTTTGGAGTCTGGAAAAACTGCGGCAACTACTAAAAAAGGTATGCCTGGAGTTTTACACGCTGCGAAGACATTATTAATGCAAACGGAAGACGGACAAGTTGTTGAGCCATATTCAATTTCAGCGGGATTAGATTACCCTGGAATAGGACCAATGCACGCGCATCTTTACGAATCAGGAAGAGGAACATTTGTCTACATAACAGATGAGGAGGCTTTAGAAGCTTGCTTTGAATTGTCCAGATTAGAAGGGATTATCCCTGCATTAGAGTCCTCTCATGCTTTGGCTGCTTTAAAGAAGCTAGACTTGCAGAAAGATGAAGTTGTTGTAGTCAATCTTTCAGGCAGAGGAGATAAGGACTTGGAGACTTTGATGAAATACATTTAAAGGATTTTAAATTTTAAATTTTGAATTATGAATTTTGAATGCCGCTCCCTTATTGCGAGGGACGAAGCAATCTCAAATTTGAAAAGATATGCAGAGAATAAAAGATGCATTTGAAAATAAAAAAGATGGTTTGTTATCCATCTTCATAACGGCTGGCTATCCCAATTTAAACGATACTGTTGAAATTTTAAAAGAATTAGAAGCCAACGGAGTTGATATGGTGGAGTTAGGAATTCCTTTCTCCGATCCAATGGCTGATGGATCAGTGATTCAAGAGGCAAGTGGCGTTGCTATTGATAATGGAATGACACTTAAGTTGTTGTTCGAACAATTAAAAGATTTAAGAAAACATGTATCTATTCCAATCTTACTTATGGGATATTTAAATCCGGTAATGAGATATGGTTATGAGGCGTTTTGCAAGAGCTGCGAAGAAGTAGGTGTTGATGGTATGATTTTACCAGATTTACCATTATATGAGTATGAAGAGCAGTATAAAGAATTGTTTGAAAAACATGGATTAGCTAATGTGTTCCTTGTGACTCCAGAAACTGCTCCAGATAGAATTGAGAAGTTAGATAGCTTAACTAACGGATTCCTTTATCTAGTTTCAAGTTCATCAACAACTGGGAAAAAAGAAGGGATTGATGGAACAGAAGATTATTTGGCGAGAGTTCAAGCAATGAACCTAAAATCTCCTAGTCTGGTAGGTTTTAATATCAAAGATGCTAAGTCTTACCAATTAGCTTGTAAATACTCTAATGGTGCTATTATAGGTTCTGCTTTTATAAAAGCGATTGCCGAATCAAACGATCTGAAAGCGACTATTAAGACGTTTATATCTTCAATAAGATAACAAGAGCAGAAGACCTTCAACTCTTTATTTAGTATTAAATATTTGAATATTAATGGCTTGTGAAAACAAGCCATTTTTTTGTGTTTTACTCAAACTCAGGGATGTATTCTGATCTCTTAGTCTAAAATCTCTTAAGAAATATCGCTTATAAAAAAATAAGCCCAACTTCCACACACTTGAAGTTGAGCTTAAATTAAACCGTTCAGTCTAAAGCGAAAAATGCCGATTGAAACTTTTTAAATTTCAACTATGGAAGAGAATTTTAAGATTTTCTCTAACCTATAAGGCTTTGTAATAAAGCCAAAATAAACACAATTGCTACCACAACAACTCGCATAACTTCGCTTTGTTACAAAGTACGTTTGTTTTCATAATTAGGACAAGTTTACTAATTTTACTTATCAACACTTCGATGAGGAAAAAGTTAATTTTAGATACTGCGAGACGACTTTTTAATGAGCGTGGACTTGGGAATGTAACTGTAAGGCAGATTGCAGAGAAGGTTGGTATTAGTTCGGGTAACCTAACTTATCATTTTGAAAAACGAGGGGAGATTGTTGAGGGAGTATTTGAAGATTTGCAAAAATTGGAAGAGAAGTTTTTACAGCTATATTCTCAAACAGCTTTAAATGAAGTTCAATTAAAGCGGCTTATGAAAGCGCACGCTAAAGCCATGTTTGATTATCGTTTTTTTTGGATTGATTTTGTTCAGGTGGGTAGGGAAAGTTTGAAAAGTCAAAAAGCTTTGGATCAGCTAATGAATAATCGCTTTGCTATTCTGGATTTTGATTGGGCCAATTACCTTAATCAGTTTATTTATATAATGGCAACTCAGGGAATGAAATTCACTCCTAAGTCATTAGAAAAACATTTTGAAAAAATAGAAAGTAAAGTTTTTGCTTGATTTTGGGCCTCTTAGAATGAGTCTTTAATTTTTTCTAATAATTCAGCTTCCATATGTTTGTTTGATGCGATAATCTCTCTACCGAATAAATAATTATCCCCACCTTGAAAGTCTGTAACCGATCCACCTGCTTCTTTTACTATCAATGCGCCGGCAGCAACATCCCAAGGATTTAGAGAGTATTCGTAAAAAGCTTCAAATCTACCACAGGCAACATAGGCTAAATCAATTGCAGCAGATCCAATTCTGCGAACACCTCTTGAATTATGCATTAACCATTTAAGAATATCCATGTAGGCTTCAAGTCTTTTGTAATCGTAATATGGAAACCCCGTTGCTAATAATGAATCTGATAATTTATTTACAGAGCTGACCGATATTGGGGTATTGTTTAAATATGAGCCACCGTTTTCCCATGCGTAAAACATTTCGTCACGGTTAGGCTCGTAAATAACTCCTGATACTAATTTTTCATTTTTGAGAAGAGCGATACTTACACAATAAGTAGGGATTCCATGAATAAAATTGGTTGTTCCATCTAAAGGATCAATAACCCAATTATAAATTTCTCCTTTTTTATCTGAAGTTCCTTCTTCTGCGATGAATCCAGAGTCAGGAATAAGTTCAGATAAAAAATCAACAATCTTTTTCTCTGCAGTCTTATCTACATATGTTACCAAGGAATTTTGACTTTTAGTCTCAATATGTCCTGCGTTAATTTTAGCGCATTCCTCTTTAATGAATAATCCAACTTCTTTTGCAATGTCACAAACTTTAAGTGTAAGGTCTTTTAATTCCATAGTTCAGATTTTATGCAGACTTACTTCTAAATATTTTGATATTTTAGTTGAGAGCCTTTAAGTTTTGTAAAGGTATTTAATAATGAATTTTACAGAAAATTTTATGTTGATTAAGCCTGGTTTTAAAATTCCTTTAATGCTGTTTTTAGTGACCTTTTCTTTAGTGTTATTTGGTCAGAATTCATTGCTATGGGAGATTTCAGGAAATGGGATGAAAGATACTTCTTACTTATATGGGACAATTCATTTCCCTAACAAAAAATACTTTTACGTAAATCCTAAAGTACATGAAATAAAGAGTAAAGTTGATGTAGGTGTTTTTGAAATAATTCTTTCTCAAGACTCATTGGCGTTTATATCATATGCTTTAATTGCTAAGGAGGGTGAAAGATTGTCTGATATATGTTCAAAGCAAGAACAGGTTGAAGTTTTTGAATATCTCCAAGATAATTTAGGGATGGAGAAGCTAATTGCTAATAATTTTAAACCAATTGCTTTAACAACTTCCATATTACAGGCTTTTATGCCTCCTGATACAACTGGCGCCGTTGACGAATTATTTCAGATGGATTTTAAAAGGTTGGGGAAACCTGTCGTTTCTTTGGAAAGTATTGCGTTTCAATCCAAGTTGCTAACTGGAATGCCGGTTGATGCACAAAAAAAAGAATTACTTGATTTGATTCATAACCAAGATAGTTTAGTCCAATCGATTCATGAATTAGATTCGGTTTATATGGCCCAAGATCTAAAAGGAATTTCCGTTCTTTTGGATGATTTAAAGGCTGAGGAATATTTTTCTAAAGAACTATTGAATGATACTAGGAATTTGAAGATGATTGATAAAATCCCTGGTATAATAAATAACCAATCAGCTCTAATTTGTGCAGGCGCCGCTCATCTTGGTGGAGAAATGGGATTGTTGAATCTTTTAAAGAAAAGGGGATATACTGTAAAGCCAATTAATTAGGCTGTTAAATCGATTGATGAATAAAGAGTAAAAACTCCTAAGGCTATCAGTCCCCATGAAATAAACAATCGGATTTTGTCGATTATACTTCCACTGTATCGTCTGGCTCCTTTTTTAAGTAAAAATGTAAAAACTCCAAACCAAATTACATCTCCAATAAAAATCCCAATTGGGAATAATAGTAAGTTGAAAATATTTAATTCAAATTCGGGAAATGCCTCAGTAGTCCAGTTTTTTGCATTGTAGGCCACCCAGCTCCAAAAAGCTATAAATCCTGGGTTGGAGCCGCATAAGATAAATCCTTTGGAAAAGCTCGCAGTTGAGGATTTTAAAAAAATACTTTCTTTAATTTCTATCGTTTTTTCGTTGCTTTTCTTTCCTCTCTTTTGTTGATACACTCCAAGAGCTCCAAGTAAGATTATAGCGAGACCACCGAAAATACCAATCCCTGCACCAACTAATTCATGTTCTCCTAGAAATTTATCGAATCCCCAAAAAGTTAGGTAGCCCAAAAATCCATCTACAAGGATAACGCCAGCTAAAAATGGAATAATACGGACTTTTTTTTGTCCTAAATAATTTTCAGCAACCAATAGATTAATCGGACCTAATGGAGTGGAGGAAATTATCCCGAATCCAATACCAATAATTAATATGAATCCGAGAAATAATAAATATGTCATGAAATTTTATTGTAGCGGATCACCCATGAAAACCTGATCTCCAACCTTGTTTTTCGTAACAGGCTCAGGGGAAGCAATACAACAAGTAGACCCTAAAAGGAAGGTAGCGATTTCTTGCCCAATTCCAACTTGAGAACCAATAGTGGTTTCTCCTCCTAGAACAATAGCTCCAACACCAGGTCCACCAACAATTGATAAATACCAAGTTCTCCCTTGTTCGTCTACAATATCTACATTGATTCTTTCATTTCTTAAAGCAGGAAGTGACGGGTTTTTATAAGCCCAAGGTCTTAGTAAAACTAAATCACCTGGAATATGTTCAATTCTTGAAACAGTTCCATTAACAGGAGCGTGTATTCTGTGGTAATTATTATTGTGTAAGAAAACATTTGAGAAGTAGTAATCAGTTGGTATTTCATTACCCGCTGCTCCAAAAATTGTTCTTAAATGTCTTTTTTGTCCTTTAACTCTAACAAGACTTAATTCATCTATTTTACCATATTCACAAAGTAAGCCTTCACACGCCCAAACGTGCTCTGTCTTGATTGTTGGAGGTACTTTCCATAACCTCGTAAAGAAATCTTGAAAGTTTTTATATGACTCCGCTCCACTAGCAGGTATGAATTGATCTAAGTAATTTGGATCGTTATAGTGAGCCTTGCAATAAGGTTTGATTAATTTTTTAGACCAGTCCTTGTTGTAAACATCAGCGTAAACTCTACTAATCCATCTTTGAGTTCTTCCAGGCATAATACCCCAAACGTATATGGAAATAAAGCTGAAAACACTTCTCTTTAAAATCAATTTAGCTACTGCCATAAGATAGTTATATTATTCAGTCCCTAACGGGAAGGTATAAAAAGCGACGCGAAGTTATGAAATTTCAGTTGTAAAAGCCAGCAGTTTGTTCGTCTAACGTTGATAAAAATGTTAAAAATCATCTATTCAAAACGGGAAAACGGCCTCTAAAAATCGGTATTTTTGAGCCTGCAACTAAAACCGCAATTCATGGATAAGCTACATTTTATTGTTCAAACTTTTAATGAAGAGGAAAAAAAAGGCTTTGAGCATTTTGTAAACAGATTCCGTGTTCGCGAGAACAGAAAAGATTTAGAGCTGTTTACTCGTTTAACTTCTCCTGAAAAACTTTCTCAAGAAGAAGCATTTAATGTTTTGTATGAAGGTAAGAATGAAAAGGAAGCTTATCATGCTTTGAGGAAAAGACTTCTTGGGCATTTAATTGAATATATTTCACTTAAGGAGATTAATGAGCAGAAGGGTACTACCCATTACACTTCAGAGGGGTTGTTAAATTTAGCAGGCTATTTATTTGAGAGAGGTGCTTATGAGCCAGGCTGGCAATATTTAAGTAGGGCTCATAGAAGTGAATTGAAAAAAGATAATTACTTGTTACAATCAAAGATTTATATGCTGTGGTTGGAAAATTGGGAAGATTATCCAGGTGCGGAAAAGTTTAATGGGATTTATAAGGCTTATGTTGAAGCGAAGGATAAAGCAGAAAAGGAACAAAGATTAAAACTTGCACTAAGCATAATTAAAAGAAAGATTGAGCAGTATAAACAGCAGCTTAAAGAAATTAATATTGATACTATTATTAA
The DNA here is from genome assembly GCA_964230605.1 of Flavobacteriaceae bacterium. GTDB lineage: Bacteria > Bacteroidota > Bacteroidia > Flavobacteriales_C. Next base: position 5,239 of record CAXRIN010000068.1, on the reverse strand, counting down.
AGATGTAACGGAAGGTTTGGAGTTGAAAAAGAAAGATTTTCATTCCGTTGAAAACTTAAATTATATCACAAAAATCATTCGAAGTAGTTCTTTGGTATCGAAAGATTATGAGGGAGTTGAAGCTTTTTTAAAGACGAGATTGAAAAAGATCGACAAGAAGGAGGGTGATAATGCTTACAGCTTTGAGTATTGGGAGTTAAATTATTTCTACGCCCATGCTTTATATCGTTTGAAGAAAATTTCTGAAGCTAAGGAAGTTTTAAAAGATGTTGATCTAGAAAAAGGCAACTTGGTAAAGGCTAAGAAAGAAGATTTATTCTGTAAAATCGAGTTGCTAAAATGGGCTTGTGAGTTTTATGATAATAATCTTGAAGCAGCCATTCAAAGATTACTTATTCATGAGAGTGGGACTCCTTTCGAAAATAATGTTTTGTATGATTTAGATAGAAAACTAAATCTAATTACTTCATTCTTTGCTTCAGGAGATTATATCAAAGGAATTGCAACAATTAACTCTATAAAACACTCCGCTCAATGGCTACAAAAAAAGAAAGGTTTGGAGTATAGAGTGAAATTTCAACTGATTGAAATTTTACTTTTCTTGGAAACTGGTAAAATTGATTTAGTGTTAACAAGAATGAGGGCTTTAAAGCGAGTAATAAAAGATGTAGTTAAACTAAATCCTAATTATAAAAACCTAAATGTATTTTTAAACGTTATCAACTCCTCAATTAATAATGGAGGCTTTAAAGGGTTAGAAAAGGAGTTGGAAAAGTTTGAATTTACACCTTTCAAAAGAGAAAATATTCAAGCAATGGCCTTTTATGCTTATCTGAAAAGTAAAGTTTATGGGCGAGAATATTATGAGACATTAATTGAGTTAGTAACGGTAGAGTGGGTAAAAGGATAACGATTTGGAGTTTAGTAAAGAAACAATAATAGCACTTGGAGGTTTTTTGATAATTGCTTTATCGGCAAATCACATTTCAAAATTCTTCGCAAAAATTAAATTCCCTTTAATCACGGGTTTGTTACTTGCCGGGATTTTAGCTGGAAGATTTGGTTTTGAATTGATTCCTTTGGAGAATACAAAAAACTTAAACTTTTTAAATCAAATATCGCTAGCCTTTATAGCATTTGCAGCAGGTTCAGAGCTTTATTTGAAAGAAATTAGAGGGCAGTTTAAAAGCATACTTTGGAATACGATTGGGCAGCTGGTTATCACCTTTGGACTTGGTGTTGCTGGTGTTATGTTGGCCAGTGAATACATTCCTTTTATGGTTGATATGTCTTTCAAAGGCAAAATGGCTATAGCGATTTTAATAGCAACCATTTTTGTTGCCAGATCGCCTTCATCTGCCATTGCAGTTATTAATGAATTAAGGGCAAAAGGACCTTTTACTCAAACATCTATTGGAGTTACCGTTGTAAAGGATGTTTTGGTGATTATTTTATTCGCAATTTGTTTTGCTCTCGCTAAAACATTTTTAAGTGGAGAGCCATTTAGTTTAATGTCTTTAGGCTTCTTATTAATGGAGTTACTGGCTTCTTTTGGATTAGGAAGATTAATTGGAATTGTTATTAAATGGTTCTTTAAGTTCAAAATGAACAAACATTTGAAAGTGTCTATTTTAATAACACTTGGTTTTGGTGTTTATTTGTTTGCCGATTGGTTAGGAGCGTTTACTGCTCAGGAAGAAATATTGGGACATAAATTCTATGTTGAGCCATTATTAATTTGTATCCTAGCCTCATATTATGTTACTAATTACTCTACTTCAAGACCTGAGTTTACTGAATTGTTACATAATACTGGGCCAGTTATTTATGTTGTCTTCTTTACACTAACTGGGGCAAGTTTAGCATTGGACGTATTGCTTGAAGTTTTTGGAATTGCTGTTATTTTCTTTTTTGTGCGATTACTGGGAATGGTCGCCGCTGGATATGTTGGTGGTACATTAGCTGGTGATCCTTGGAAATTTCGCCATTTAAACTGGATGCCATATGTTACTCAAGCTGGAGTTGGACTTGGTTTGGCTACATTAATAAAAACCACTTTTCCTGAGTTTGGAGTGCAATTTGAAACTATAATTGTTGGAGTAATTGTTATCAATCAGGTGGTTGGACCTCCTTTATTTAAATATGCATTGCATCAAGTTGGAGAAACTCATGAGAAACACGAAACACCTGTTTTTGATGGTCATAACGATGCTATTATTTTCGGATTCGAACCAATGAGTTTAGCATTAGCGCGTCAATTGAAAAATCATGGTTGGGGAGTAAAGATTGCAGCGATGAAAAAAGCCGATGAAATTGATTCGGTTGAAGATATAGAGATTGTTTTCATGGATTCTATTTCATTAGAATGTATGAATAGGTTAGAACCGGAACATGCGGATAAGATGATTCTGATGCTTTCAGACAGAGAGAATTATCAATGGTGTGAGTTGATTTACGAACAAATTGGGACAAAGGATGTTGTAGTACGTGCTAGTGGAGACCGTTATTATGCTAAGAAATTTAAAGAGTTAGATGCCTTAGTTGTCGATCCAGCATCTGCAATGGTTAATTTAATGGATCACTTTGTTCGAAGTCCAAATGCAACAAGCATCCTTTTGGGGATGGAAACAGACCAAGATGCTGTAGATGTCGAAGTTATGGATCCTACTATTCAAGGACTCGCTTTAAGAGATTTACGATTACCTTCCGATATACTTATTCTTTCTGTCAGTAGAAATGGACAAATGATGATTACTCACGGCTATACTCGTTTAAGAGTAGGCGATGTTGTCACTATTCTTGGTTCTCAAGAAAGTATCGATAAGGTTGAATTAATGTTTGGACCGAGTTAGGTTGAATTGATCGAACATAAGCTCAGCTTATAATTTTTCAATCGATGTTGTGTATACTCTTTAGATTAGATTGTCTAAAAAGTAGGACAATTTGGGAGTGAAGTTAATTATGTCAGTCTGAGCTCGTCGAAGACTTGGTGTTGTTGGCTAGAGCCCTTCGACGGGATCAGGGTAACATATTAATTACTAAGATATTGTTAGAGAGGAAGAGAGGGAAGTGACTTAAATATCCTTTAAATCCATTAGATTTTTTTCCATCGCTTCGATAGAAATCTCCTCGTATTTTTTAGGTACAAGAAATTCAGTGTCTTGTATTTCTGTTTTTTCAACTTCAACTGCAGTGAAGTGCATTATAACATTGAATCTTTCAACACGGTATTCCATTAATACTCCAGGTACATCTCTAAAAGGTGTACACCAGTTTGGATCTTTAATTTTTATTTGATCAGTATACCATAAGTCGTAGGTATAAGGCTCAATTGGACTATCAACTTTAACTTTTGCTTTGTGGCATAAAAAACCAGCTATTGATTTTGTGTCTGTTTCTAAAGTGATATGATGAGCAGGAATCTGAGAAATTAAATCCTCAACTTGTTTTACTCCTCTATGCGAAACGTTTCTGTTTCGCATGAATTTTAAAAGCTCATGTAAATGTTTGCCTTCTGTATTGGTAATGTATCCAATTTTAATCATCCCCAGACCAAAAGTAAGCTCGGTGTTGATTTTATTGTTTTTGAATTCCATTTCCATTTCGGATGGCATTAATTTTTCCATCCATTTATCTTCAATTGGTTTTGGGTATGAAATATCGTACGTAATAACACCTTCGGTGATACCGGCAGCATTGTCTTCACACTTTCCAGCGAAGAGTATAGGTAAGGTCAGAATTATTATTAATCTAAAAACGTATTTCACCGATTTTTTTTAGCAAGTGTCAAAAGTAATAAGTTTACACCTAATATGTCAAGTAATTTGTAGCAACATATCGGTAAAATAGGTACTTTAAACGAATGTTTTAAGTTAATTGAAGTTTTTGAAATGTCATAATACTTAGAATTTAAGTTTTCAACTTTTATTTCTTCAGAGTAAAATTTACAAAACTGATTCCCCACAATTATACCTAAACCGTAAGTTGAGTACGGAGTGAATACCTTTCTTTACAGAAAAGATTGGTTATGAATATTTTAAGGTTTATTAAAGAGTTTCTACAATAATTTACAGTCCCCTTGAAACCATCATTTGGTTTTATTTTGTTAGTTTTGAAACTGACAGTTGGCTATTTGGAAGCGTTTATTAGTTTCACTAATTCTTCACCAAAAAGAAATACAGCTAACTCAAAACACTGATAAACAAATGTTTAAAATAGAATTACGGAATACTAGCTCGATCACAAAGGGTTAGCGAAAGCTAACCCTTTTTTATTAAACCCAAGATACCTCCCAATTTTTTTACTCATCTTTTCAATAAAACCAATACTTCCAGTAGCTTTACCTCCTATGGTACTCATTCTTATGAAATCCCAACTTAGAATAGCTTCTTGAGTTGTTTTACATATTCATGGCTACCTTCTTATTTTTAAGCGATTTTAAACTTAAAATTTGCAAAAAATGCAAAAATATAAATTTCGATTGCGTAAATCAATTACGAATTTCTCTTTTATTCTCTGAATTTTGTTTTAAATTCAAAACAATACATTATGAAAAAAATAATTTTAGGTTTATCTGTGGTTTTAGGATTCACTTTAACCTCATGTAAAAAAGATGTAAGTGGTTGTACAGACCCAAATGCAATTAGTTTTAACAGTGATGCTAATGTTAACGACAACAGTTGTACTTACGAAGGAACAATGAGCTTTTGGTATAATGAAGATTGTGCAGACGTCTTCGTTGACTATGATATTACTAGTTTGAAATTTTATTTAGATGGCAAACTTATCGGTTCTAAAGTTGCAGATACTTATTACGCTACTGACCCAGGTTGTAAAAATAGTGAAATATCAGTTACTAAAAGTTTGGGAACGTTTAAAGAAAAAACATTTAACTTGGAAGTAATCAATGAATACGATGAAATTGTATGGGATATGGATGTTACATTCAAAGCAAATGCGTGCACATCATTTGAATTAACTTATGCGGCTTTTAATTGGTAAAATACTGAGTCGCCCTTAAATAAGGGCACAGTTCTAAGAATAAATTAATTAGACCGAGGTAGAATTACTGCTTCGGTTTTTTTAAATTCACGTATTTCTTTCTGATTCCCCACAATTATACCTAAACCGTAAGTTGAGTACGGAGTGAACACCTTTCTTTACAGAAAAGATTGGTTATGAATATTTTAAGGTTTATTGAAGAGTTTCCAGATGAACACAGTTGTATCACTCATTTTAA
>CAXRIN010000067.1:0-26190 GCA_964230605.1 Flavobacteriaceae bacterium | reverse complement strand
ACTGGAATACCTCTTTGTCTTAATCCATCAAATGCTTGAGGTGAAGTTACCTCGTGAATGTATTGAACATCGATGTAAAATACATCTGGTCCATCTGGAATCGATTGCACAACGTGCTTATCGTAAATCTTATCAAATAATGTTTTTCCCATTGTAATATATTTTCCATGGTCCATGGTCGATGGTTCATGGTCCATAGTTTTATAAAAGACTATTTTTTAAATTGGATTACTTTAAAAGTTTAAGTAATTCATCATCGTTAACCTCTCTCATTGAATCGGCAACTTTTAGGAATTCTCCGTAGATTACATTTAATTCATCTTTAGTAGGCTCGTATCCTAATAATTTTGCTCTGTAGGCAACAGCAGCTCTTCCTGAACGAGCAGTAAGAACGATTGCTGAATGATCTACACCAACATCCTTAGGATCAATGATTTCGTAGTTTTCTCTATGTTTAATAACTCCGTCTTGGTGAATTCCTGATGAGTGAGCAAAAGCGTTATCTCCAACAATTGCTTTGTTTGGTTGAACTGGCATTTGCATCATTTCTGAAACTAACTTAGAGATAGAGTTTAATAATGGCGTATTAATGTCGGTATGTAAACCTAAATCTGGTTGCTGACGCATAATCATAACAACTTCCTCTAAAGAAGTGTTACCAGCTCTTTCTCCAATACCGTTAATAGTACACTCAATCTGACGAGCCCCATTGATTGCTCCGTAAATAGAGTTAGCTGTTGCTAAACCTAAATCGTTATGACAGTGTGTGGATAAAGTAGCTTTGTGGATTCCAGTAACGTTCTCCATTAAATACTTAATCTTAGCTCCGTATTGATCAGGTAAACAGTAACCTGTTGTATCAGGAATATTTAAGACCGTAGCTCCGGTTTTAATTGCAGCCTCACAAACTCTTGCTAAATATTCGTTATCAGTTCTTCCTGCATCCTCAGCGTAAAACTCAACGTCCTCAACGTATTTTTTTGCGTGACCAACAGCGAAAGAAGCCTTTTCAATAACTTGCTCGGCAGTCATTCTTAATTTGTATTCACGGTGCATAGCTGATGTAGCTAAACCTGTGTGAATTCTTCCTTTTTTAGCGAATTTTAAAGCTTCACCCGCAGCATCGATATCTTTTTCAACTGCTCTTGTTAAAGCACAAACTGTTGGGGTTGTAACAGCTTTAGAAATTTCAACAACCGAATTAAAATCTCCAGGAGATGAAACTGGAAAACCTGCCTCAATAATATCAACTCCAAGTTCCTCTAGTTTTTTAGCGATGATGATTTTCTCTTCAGTCACTAATTTACATCCAGGGACTTGTTCTCCGTCTCTTAATGTGGTGTCGAAAATTTGAACCTTTTCACTCATATATTGTTGTTTAATCTGTTCTTGTTTTTAAAACGAAGCCCTAATATATAATTGAAGTCCATTCTTTTAAAGACAACCTTAAAAAGGTGATACGGTGTCTAAACAACTTTTTCGTGTGGATTGTCATGTTGATCTATTTGTTAATCTATTGATATAAAGGATTTTGCATGTTTGTTGTGTTGAGTGTTATATACTTCGCTTACGAGTGTGTTAACAACTTTATTGTTGAATAAATATTGATTTATTTGACTGGGAAAAGATCATAATGCTGGTTAAGAGTGGAATTATAAACGATAATTCCTCTAAGTAAGAGTGAAAGTGAGGTGTTAATTGAATTGTGAGTTTCTTTGTTTTTTAAAAACCTATTACATTGTTCAAACCGATAAAAAATATTTTTTTATATTTTTATCGCTTCAAAACTATTGCATATATTGCGTTTTGTAATCCTTGAATAAAAATTGGGTACTATGTCTAACAAGAATTCTGATCAGCTTTTTCAATTAATTCAAAGTTTAAATAAAGGGGAGAAGAGGCACTTTAAACTATATGCATCTCGTCACAAAGGTGGAGAAAATGCCAAGTTTTTGAAGTTGTTTGATTTAATGAATAATCAAACGAATTTTAATGAGGCAAAAATTTTAGCAAAGGATAAGACTTTAAAGCCTGAGCAATTACCCAATCTCAAACAAAATCTTTACAAGCAAATTATGGCTAGTTTGCGAATGTTGCATTCTAGTAATGATATTTCGTTAAGTATTCGTGAAATTATTGATAATGCAACGATTCTCTACAATAGATGTCTTTATCAGCAAGCTTATAAAACACTTGAAAAAGGAAAGGAATTAGCGAAAAAATATGAGAAGAATATTCTTTTACTCGATATCCATAATTTAGAAAAGAAGTTACTTTCTAAAATTGTTAAGAAGGACATTCAAGACAGAATTGATGGTTTGGTTCCAGAAGGAGAGGAGTTACTTAAAAAACTCACAAATATTAACACATTTAGTAATCTTAGTTCCAAGCTTTATGGGTTGTATATTAAGTTAGGGTTTACGAGGAATTCAGCTGATTTTGAAATTGTTAACTCTTTCTTGTATTCCTCTCTGCCTGCTTTTAAAGAAGAGAATTTAAGTTTAGAGGAAAAAATGTATTTGTATAATGCATTTGTTGCTTATTACTTTTTTATCCAGGACTACAGAAGAGCATATGACTATGCTAAAAAACTAGAAGCGCTATTTGATGGTAATGAAGACATCATACAAAGTAAATTGGAGATGTACGTTAAATCGATTAATTCTCTTTTAGATAGTCAAAGTAAACTGTCGCAATATGAAGAGTTTATTCAAACGAGCTTAAAATTTGAAGCAATTATAAGTCGTGAGTCACTTAGAGTATCTGATAATGTCGCTTACTTAATGTTTAAGTATTCTTCAAAGCATAAATTAGACAAGCACTTCATGTTAGGAGAGTTTAGCAAAGGTGTGATTGAAGTTGAAAATATTGCTGAGCAATTAGAGATTTATAGTGATAAATTAAACGATCATTCAAAACAAATTTTCTACTACAAGTTTGCTTGTATGTATTTCGGTAATGATCAATACAAAGAAGCGGTTACATGGCTAAACAAGATAATTAATGCTAAAGACGAGGATATTAGAAGTGATATATCTGGTTTCGCCCGCATCCTTATATTAATTTCTCATTATGAATTGAATAATGATGACTTGGTGGAATACTATGCTAGATCAACCTATAGATTCCTTGCTAAGAAGGATGATTTACATTTCTATCAAAAAAGAATATTAAGATTCTTGAAACGCTTAAATACATTAACCAGAGAAGGCTTAAAAGATGCTTTTGCAGAGTTGCACGATCAGTTAGTTCCGCTGACAACAAATCCATATGAAAAGCGTGCTTTTGTTTACTTTGATATTATTTCATGGTTAGAAAGTAAAATTCACGATCGTCCTGTAAAAGAGGTGATTAGAGAAAAAGCGCTTAAAAGAATTGCCTCGGCCAATCAAAGAGAGTGATTTATTGTGAACTTTACGAGTTTATTCGTCCATCAATAATGTACAATGTAATTTGAATAGCGCCCTCTATTGAATAACTATATTTCGTTACAAGATTCTTAATTAAATGATTTACACTATTTTTTAGTCTTGTATCGTATTTGTCGAATTGAGGAGTGTCATAATCTATAATAGCTCTTCTAAAATTCTCATTTTCCAAAAATGGAGTTAAAGCGTTCTCTTTCAGCTTTCTTGTATATTTTTCAAGAATGGTTTTAAATTGAGTGCTTTCATCAATTGGTTTATTTTCAACTTTAATTTCTTGCGCTAAAGTTTGAGAAACGTATTCAATTTGAGTTTCTTTTCTGAATTCCTCTTGTTTGTTTTTTTCGTTCGGGAATAAAACGTTTTCTAAAATTGAAAATAACTCATCATCAATTTTAATTTCTTTCCCACTGTATGGATTAGTTTCCTTTGCTCCAAGTTCAAAATTTACCGCGAATAAGTAATCTACAATATCCTGTTTCATTTGATCTTTATTATATGAGTAAATACACTCTTTAACCTCTTGAAGGATAATATAATCGTACAAGTCTTTAATTGAGTGAACAAATTCAGCAGAAACTTTATCTTTTAAAGATTTTTCTTTCAGAAAATAGTCTCCAACATCAGCCATGGTAATTAAATAATTAGGCTTTTCGTGTTGAATTAAAAATGTTCTGAATAGGTTGATACTTTGTCTACCTGTAAAACCTTTGTTTCCCTCTTGCTCAGCTTCCCTTAATAGTTTTCGTTTGAGTTTAGGTGTGAATGCTTTTAAATCATCTTCGTTCAACCAAGATGGTAATTCCCCTGTATAAACTTCCATTTTAAGGAGTAAGTTGTTTTTATCTAGGTATTTAGAGTATTCGTCGGGTTTCGAAATCCATTTTTTTATTGTTTCAGATTCAGTATTCAACCTCGTGGAAACCATGATTTTAGCAAAGTTTTTTAACACGCCTGGTAAAAACTGGTTTCGAATATTGTTTCCGAATTGATCTTTATAAATAGATACCTCAGTATTGTAATCTAAAACATAAGGAATATTAACTTCAATTATTCGATCCTTAAAAGAAGGTATATCCTCATAATGAACTTTATCACCAGGGTTTACTAGTCCAACAAACAACGATTTAATACTTTCTTCAATTAATCCAACTTTATGAATACCATCACTAATAATTCCATGAAGTTGAATTAGTCTTTTGATATTTTCTTCCTTAATGTCCATTAAAGCGAATACACCATTATTGGTTTTAGCCAAAATGGAGTAGGTATAGTTGATTTGTTCAGACTTTATAAGGTTGTTTATTTTTTCCTCTAGAGACGGGTTAGTAATGGGCTTGTTATATATGCGATCTCCTGGGTTGAATAAGCTAATGCCTTCACCAAATTGTCTATTAAATCGGGCACCTCTAACGAATAACATTTTGTAAACTTCCGTTGGAGAACCGAGTTTATCCAAAAGTTTGTTATATAATGACTTACAGATACTGCAAGGAGCCTCTGTGAAAATCCATTCGTATTGTTTGTCGTTGAATAAAGTCCTTTTTATAGATCTGTCATCAATGAGATCTTTTAAAAAAGCTTTACGATATTTTTTAGGAATATGTAGAATCGGGTGGTCATGATTAGGACATAAGAATTCCAAGTATTTGTCCTGAGTGCTAATTAAATTACTGTCCTCTGAGCTTTGATCATCTTTCTTGATTGCTTCAAGTAAATCTTTCGTTAAACTATATCCACCAAGCTTTTCAATATCTAGTTTCCAGTAAGTAGTGAACATAGCACCTTCTTTAGAGTGTGTATATTCCTCTAGTTTCTGGAGTAAATTATTTAAGAATGTACTTTTACCACTGCCAGGAGGTCCATCAAATAAAACAATTTGGTTCTTACGTGTTCCATCTTTAAATCCATTTACAAGATTCATGAATCTGTCTGCAAATAGTTTATCAGCAAAAAATGGATTGTCACAATCGTCAATTAAAAGTTTTGTGAAATCATAATCAATATATTTTCCATCGGAAATTGCGTTTTTATTTTGGGTTTCTTTTCCTTGAACATAATAGTGTACCATGTCATAAAACACCTGAAAAATATCCCTGAAAATGAGGTAAGGATTTTCCATTGAGAGTTTAAGGAAGTCATCAAACGAAAAGGGAAGGAGTCTCTCTTTTTCAACCAATTGCTTATTTAAATTAGAAAATGCTTTTTCTAAATTATTAATCCTGTTATTATTTTGGTTTTCATTAGCCATTCTTACAATGTCTTTTTATCCAATTTCGAACCATCCCAAGTTATAAGCACTCTAATTTCTTGCAATTCACTTCCATGATCATGATTAACTCTTCTTATATCTGAAGTTTCTAGATGAATATTACCTCCCCATAATTTTCCAATACTCATCATTGTGTTTTGGATATATGGTTGATACAGTTGTTTGTTCTCAAAAGTGTGAACTAAATAAAGATTGTCGTCATCTGTTTTCTCTGTATTAACTGTTATGTGTGGAGGATGGTAAAGTGAATCTACAAGCATATTTTTGTATTCTCCAGCCTTTTTACTTTTAACATAATACTCTTGCGTATTCCTTTCTTGATTAAATCGCTTCCCAACAACCATCAAATCATGTTTGTCTACAAATTCCTGGCTGGTAAAGGCATTGATGAGGGTGAAGTCAGAAAAATGCTTTCGTAAAGTAAAAATGGCTTCTTGACCTTTGTTAGTATCGTTATTAAAGCTATCTCTAGCATCAATTCCTTGAAGTTTTTGAAATTCATAGCTTAATTTACCCTTATTGGCTAAATCTTCAACTTCTTGAACCAGCCTTAATCCAATAGCATATGGGTTTAATCCAACTCTTCTTATTGATGTAACAGAGGCATTTATTTTTGCATAAGCAACTTCGTTACCTTTAATTCTATCGTCCATCATAAAAAGTTTGTCGTGCCAGTAACTAGCCCAACCTTCATTAATGATTTTTGTTCTAATTTGAGGACTGAAATAAAGAGAGGTGTTTCTGATAATGTCCAAAACAATTTTCATCCATTTATTTTCACTTCTGTTTAGAAATGGAGAGTGGTCACGGATAAACTCCATCAAATCTGAAGGCTCTTGAACTTCTCTGTTTTGATGTTCTTTAAATCTTGTTTCAAACTCAGGGTGTTTTTGAATAATCTCATTTAAGAAAACAACTTCGCCAACATTTGAATTGGATTCAATTGCATCGTTGTATCGCTCTATTTCCTTGAAAATTTGATGCTCACTAAACTTTAATTCTCTTTGAAGAAAAATATTAAAGTAAAAGCTCAAAATATCATTTCCAACATTCGGCTTTTTATCCTTATTAAGGGTAGGGAAGTAGGCTACAAGATTGTCTATACATCTTGCAAATTCAATGGTGTAATCAACCCATCTTCCATACTTTCCTCTTAAAGCAGCAATTTGTCGTTTGTCGGCAAGTGCTCTTCCTACAAAATCGTCATTCCATGTATGTGCAAAAAGCTGATTGTTTTGGAAAAAGTCAATGTGAGCTAGTACGTGGTAAAATATCATGACATTTAGCCAATCAGGATTATTGTCGTTGTAAAAAGAAATAGCAGGCCTTGAGTTAATTACTGTTTCGAATGGATTGTGAGGATAAAGTTTATATTCCTCTTTACTTTTAAAAACTTCAATGTCATGTACCCAATAATCATACATTGTAGGAATCATTACTTTGGGTGACAATTCAAGCATGTCTGAATTTGTAACAACGTATTCCAAACTTTCATTGTCAAACTGTAAACCAACATCTTTGGCGCGCTCTTTACAGCCCTCCATTATTTTTTTTGTATGTTGATTAATCAGTTTCATTGAACTAATAGTTTTTTAATAGTTTCAATTATTTGCTTTTCCGATATATCATTAGCGTCAATGACATCCATCTTAATTTTGTCCCTCAATTCAATTAATAAATTTGAACTTTCTATTGATTTTTCCAGTGTTGTTTGTGATGTTGTTCCTCCATATGAATTTCGAGTTACAAATAATCCAATTCTATTGGCGTATTGGGCAAGTTTTCTAAGTTCTTTTGTCAGTTTATTCTCTTTATCATTCCAGTCATCCCCGTCAGAACCATAGAAAACATATACATTGCTTTTTAATGCTAATTTTTCATTTTCAATGATTTGATTAACTAATTCAAACGCAGGGAAAATTTGAGTTCCACCTGCAACGGTAGATTTATAATATGTGTCAAAATCGTCAACTTCTTTTGCTTCAGTGTCGTGCAGAATAAATTTTGTAGTTACTCTATAGTCATATTGATAAACCAACCAGCTGTATATAAATAAGTGCTGTGTTAGTACAGCTTCAGAAGGAGCTCCTTGCATTGAGCCAGAGTAGTCTCTTACAAAAAATACAGTTGCTTCCGTTTCATAGTCTCGTTCCTTGGAAAGTATTTTATAGTACTTATCGTCAGGAGTAATAATGATTTTTGTTGCATCAATTTCTTCTCCAGGAGTAATATTGCCAAGTACAATATTTGATTTAATAATGTTTTTAAGGGTTTGTTTTTTATCCAGTATTTGGCCAAATCCTTTATTTACATCTGTTAGATCATATTTGTATTTTGATAAACTTTTTTTTGATCCCTTATCCTTTAAGTCAGGAAGTTCAAACTTTTCAGTTAAGATTTTTCCTAAATGATAAGCGTCTGAACTTAAGTCGTGATTTTCGCCTCCTCCTTGTCCTGGGCCAGCGCCATCTCCTTGTCCTTCTTGATCCGCCTTTTGTTCTCCAATGACATCACCTTCTGCTTCACCTCCAGCACCTCCCATCTGTTGCTCATCATCTTCGGTTATTGAGTTATCATGATAAAATTTTGTTTCCACAGTAGTTGGCACAATAACTACTTGTGATGATCCTTTCGGTCCTGTTTTTACAATTTTTCCGAGTCTTATTCTTCTTGGTAAACCATCTTCTTCACGTTGTTTATCCCTTTCAATTAAATCATTGAGTGTTTGGATATCCATTTTAGGATTAGGGATGTTTGGTTTTGTGTTTTGAAGAAAGTTGAAGTCAAAGGATTCGTATAAGCCAAGTTTGTTATTGTACTTATCTAACTTTTCAATGGTGTGCTCACAATCCAATTCCATTTCCCATTGAATTTTAGCGATTTCAATAGAATCAACTCCCTCTTTGATGAGTTCTTGTAATATTTCCTCGTACTTCCGTTTCATCACACAGTTGTTTAGTTTTCATCATCTTGCGTACAGAAATATTCAATGGTTTTTAGTGCACATGTTTTACAATACCCAAGCTTTGAGCTCATAGTATTTAAAACTCTATTGTAAAGTTTTTGATTTTCTTCGTTCGTTCTATTGGAAAGCGCTCCAACTAAGCTACCCGCACCTGCAACATCCGATTTTAATCTAACCTCAGTAACAGCTTTTACTAAATCGTTGTTATCCATGAAGTTGTAGTTTGGATCTTGAATAGCTTTTTGACCATATATCTTAGCAATAGTTGTTCTAAAGCTTTGTTTTTGCTCTTTGTTTACCAAGCCTAATCTTGATTCAACACTATCAATAAAAGCTTCATCAATTTTCAAAGGAATTAATTTTCCTGTTTGAGGATCCTGGTAAGTCCAAATTTTATCAGGACCAAGGTTTTTAGCATCAATACCAATAACCATGTTAACGTAGTTAATAACATCTTTTTCAATAGCATGAGGTTCATCCATGTATGCGTTGAAAATGGTGGTCATAATATTTTTTCTATGTAAACCTTTGGCTATTTTGATATCATTCAAATACTTACTTCTTTCCTCAGGAGATGAAACATAATCAAGAACAACACTTTCAAGTGCAATAAAAACGTCTCCCGCGTACATACATTTTCCTTCCTGAGTTTCTGACCTTTCTAGAAGTATTTGAAGAGCTCTACCCAAGTTTCTGTGACCAAGACCTTTTTGCCCGAATCTTTTTGTAATGTCAGGATCTTTGTTTAGCTCATTAATTACTTCGCTAAGTGTTTTAATACTTTTTTCTCCAGCAGTTTCACCAGCTGACAACTTCATCATTTCAATCGCAGTAAGCTTATTTGATGGTGGCATTCTGGTAAGCGTAACAGCTGTTGATATAGCGTAATTTAAATTGGGGTCAACATGCATCTCCTCATTTAAGAAGGTTGTTTTTGTATTACTTCCCAATGCATAATTAGTTAATTCTTGTTGTAGTAAGTAGTTAGTGTTATGAGACATATACGTAACTCTACATCTGTCAATTATCGGCGCTTCTTCTTTCTCTTCAAGGAATCTTCCAAACTCGGCATTGTTACTTGTCGCAACAATTAATGTATCCAATGGCCATTTAAAACCTTCCATTTCAATTGTTCGGTTTTGAATAACGCCTAAATAAACCTGAACTAAATCTTTTTTGTTTTTGAAAATCTCATCAGCGAAATGTATACCTCCACCAGCAACTCTTGCTAAAGCACCTCTCCTTAAATCAAAACGATAAGGGTTATCTGTGTCAATAATATGCATCAGTCTGTTGATGGATTCCTCACCAAGTAAATCAACAGCGGAGGAAGTAATTTTGTCTTTTGCAGCGTATTTACCAGTTAAAGTACCTCTTGATTCACTTATAGGTACAGGAACTATTTGAATGTGGTTTTTCATAACTTCATCAATATTACCATTGGTGAAGTTTTTAAGCTCATCTAAAATATAATCGCTGCAAGCGCCTAAAGTTCTATGATTACTTAAATACTGTTCTATTTGCTTGTCTGAAGCTCCTAATTTTTGAACATATGCGATTCCTTCGTCAAGATTGTCAAATAAGTTAAGTGCTAATATCATTGGATCCTCAAAAGTTTGCGACTCAATTTTTGTGATTTTCCCGTAGTTACCTAGTTTATCTAGGTTAGTAAATTGGAAGGTATATCGCTTGTTTTCTGGAATGGAAACAAAATCTCGGTATAGTTTTCCTAAATAATCAACAAAGAAAGTTTTACCGTTTCCAGGTTCTCCAATAAGTACAAAAGCCATTTCCTTTGATGAACCACCTTCAGCAGCATCTTTTATATAAGAGACAAAGCTGTTTAATTCATCGTACATTCCTATGATATGCCTTTTCCCTTGACGGAAGACTTTAAAATCATACGTAGTTTTACCATTAATATTTACTTTTCTTAATCCATCTGGATTACCAAGTATCATTCTGGTAAGGGATTGAAAAATGTTTTCAAAACATCTTTTATCTGCATTAACTAACTTGATATGGGAAGCTAAATCGTTCCCAATCGAACTTGAATTACTTTGCGCTTTTTTCATATCAACCAATTAAATAGGTGAGTTTTAAAGGGGGTACTTAAGTAAGATACAATCCTTAATCTAAGAAAGCCCTACTTCGTTTTACGAAGAATATGTCCTTAAGGTTCAGAAGTTTAACGAGATGATTGCAGTGAATATTTTAAATTAGGCTGCGTTTCTAAAAATAAAATCCACCTCCTTTAATGATTCAAAGAGCTGTTCAAAGGAGTCGATAACAAAGTAAATTGGTTGAATCGTGTCGATATTAAATTCTCTATTTAAAATTGTATCAATGTCGTAAGGAAGAAATTCTCTTTTATTTTCCGACACAATTTTTGCTTCTGCAATAGAGCTGATTATTCCTGCTCCGTATGATTTAATGTTATTGTCTCGACGGATTACACCAAACTCAATGGTGAACCAATATAATCTTTGGAGTTGAATCATTTTATTTTGATCGTGCTTCCAATTAAAAGCTAGATCCCCAATTTTCTGCGCGAAATCAGCATAATCTTGATTCATGAATAACGGAATATGACCAAAAATATCATGGAACATGTCAGGTTCTTCTATGTAATGCAATTGATCTTTTTTTCGTAACCAAGTAGAGGAACAGAATTTTTTATTTTTTAAGTATTCAAAAAAGTCGTCAACTTCAATTAAGCCTGGAACAACTTCGATCATCCATCCGGTTTTTAAATATAATTTTTGATTGAGCTTATTGAAATTAGGGATTTCATGAGGGTTCAATACGTCAGATAATTCACTGATGCATTCTAAATATTCAAAACAGACTTTATCAGTAAGATTCGAATATTGATTCTCAAACAAGTAGTTCCATATTTCTAAGTCTTGTTTGGTGTATTTCAGCATGTCCTGTTTCATAACCAAAATTTTACTCAGTTTGAATCTAATCCGCAAGGCGATTAAATAATCGTCTGTATTAATAAACGTTAAGTTTTTTCAAAAAGTTTTACCCTGAAAACCTGTTCTCCAATATTTCCGTAGCAGTAAGCATGAGCGATGCACTTAAACTTTTGGAAGGATTCGAGTCAAAAACACCTGAAATTGTTTTTGAGTGGAATGACGTTCAAACTAATGCAAAGGGCTGGGTTGTAATTAACAGTTTAAGAGGCGGGGCTGCTGGAGGCGGAACTAGAATGAGAAAAGGTTTAACGCGTCATGAAGTGACCAGCTTGGCAAAAACTATGGAGGTTAAGTTTTCAGTTTGTGGACCTGCAATTGGTGGCGCTAAATCAGGAATTGATTTTGATCCATCTGATCCCCGAAAAAGTGAAGTTTTGAGTAGATGGTACAAAGCTGTTAGTCCATTATTGAAGTTTTATTATGGAACTGGAGGGGACATGAATGTTGATGAGATTGAAGATGTTGTTCCTTTAACTGAGAAGTACGGCTTGTGGCATCCTCAGGAAGGAATTGTTAATGGACATTATGCTCCAAGTAAGTCTGAGAAAATAAAAAAGATTGGTCAGCTAAGAATTGGAGTACCGTCAATTATAGCGAATCAAAAATACACACCAGATGTAGAAAGGAAGTACACTGTTTCGGATATGATTACGGGATATGGTGTTGCGCAATCTGTTGTCCATTATTACAATATTTGGGGAGGCGACTTGCGAGGGAAATCAGCGTTGATTCAAGGATGGGGAAATGTTGGGGCAGCAGCAGGTTTCTTTTTGGTAAAAGCAGGTGTAAAGATTAAAGGGATTATGGATAAATCGGGTGTTTTAATAAACGAAACCGGTTTTACAGAGTATGAGATTGAGCAACTATTTAACCAACGAGTAAATAGAAAATTAACGCATGATAACGTAATCTCTTTTAAAGAAGGAGAACGCATGTTTTGGAATCAAAAGGTAGATATATTTTTACCATGCGCGGGATCGAGGCTAGTTTCGAAAGATCATGCAATTAATTTAATTAACAGCGGTTGCGAGCTGATTTCATCGGGAGCTAATGTTCCTTTTAATAATCCTGAAATATTGTTTGGTAAACTGCATCAAGAACTAGACCAGAAAATCTCTGTGATTCCTGATTTTATTGCGAATTGTGGAATGGCTAGAACATTTGCTTATTTAATGCAAAATGATTCTGATATTTCATCAGAAGCTATATTTCATGATGTTTCACAAACAATATTTAATGCACTCAGTGAAGTTTTTAGAGTTTCGGAAAGCAAAATGAGTTTAAGTGAAACAGCCTTAGAAATAGCAATTAAAAAATTAGTTTAGTCATGTATCACAAACTAGGAGAAATACCACATAAACGACACACCATTTTTAAAAAAAATGATGGAACACTTTATCATGAGGAATTGTTAGGTAAAGAGGGTTTCTCAAGTGATTCTTCTTTGGCTTATCACTTACATGCACCGACCCAAGTTAAAAAGATAGGTAAATCAAAGAATATTGAGCCTGTAGCGGCAGTGGAACATAATATTCAATCAAGAAGGGTTAAATGTGAAAAAGTTAATACAAAGCAAAGTTTTTTTAAGAGCAAAATATCTTTATTTTTTAACAGCGATTTAACTATTGGGATCGCAAATTGCAATAATGATTTAGAGGATATTTTTTACAAAAATGCTTCTAGCGACGAACTATTATTCATCCATTATGGAAAAGGAGTTTTAAAAACATATTTAGGTGATTTAAAATTTCAACCTGGAGACTATCTTATTATACCAAAAGGGATTATTTATCAAATTGAATTTGAGACGAAAGAAAATAGAGTCCTTTATATTGAGTCGCATTCAAATATTAAATTTCCTAAGCGCTATTTGAGTTCTAAAGGTCAGTTTTTAGAACATTCTCCATTTTGCGAAAGAGACATCCGTTTGCCAGAGAACTTAAAGGTTCATGATGAACAAGGTGACTTTACAATATTAATTAACAAACATTACACATTACATGAGGTTGTATATAAAAACCACCCGTTTGACATTGTTGGATGGGATGGATATTATTACCCGTATGCATTCTCTATTCATGACTTTGAACCAATTACAGGTAGAATTCATCAGCCACCACCAGTTCATCAAACTTTTGAAGGACGCAATTTTGTCGTTTGTTCATTTTGTCCACGTCTGTATGATTACCATCCGCATGCTATTCCAGCACCCTATAATCATAGCAATATTGATTCGGATGAGTTATTATATTACGTTGAGGGAGATTTTATGAGTAGAGCCAATATAAAGGTTGGGGATATAACCATACATCCTGCTGGGATACCGCATGGTCCACATCCAGGAACAGTAGAGAAAAGTATTGGGAAAAAAAGGACAGAAGAGTTAGCGGTTATGGTAGATCCATTTAGACCGTTAAAAATAACGCAAGCTGTTTTGGATATGGAAGATCCCGATTATTATAAATCATGGTTAACTAAATAGTTATGAGGAATAAAGATTTTTTACCCTTAAAAGGAACCGATTATATTGAGTTTTATGTAAGTAATGCTCTTCAAGCTGCGTATTACTACCAAACTGCATTTGGTTTTCAACCATACGCTTATTCAGGATTGTCTACAGGAAATAAAGAAAAGGAATCTTATGTGGTTCGGCAAAACAAAATCACACTCGTTTTTTCATCACCTCTTAAAAGTGGGAGTGAAATAGGGAAACATGTGGATAAACATGGTGATGGAGTTAAGGTAATTGCTTTGGGGGTTGATAATGCGAATAAAGCATTAGAAGAAACGACTAATAGGGGAGGTGATAAAGCGCTTGATTATTTAGAGTTGAAAGATGGGAATGGGGTATTAAAAATGAGTGGGATCAAAACTTATGGCGATACTGTTCACTATTTTGTCGACAGATCTGAATATGGAGGTTGTTTTATGCCAGGTTTTAAAGAATGGAGTCCTTTGTATAAACCAGCTGAGGTAGGTTTGAAGCATGTTGATCACATGGTTGGGAATGTAGATTGGGGGGAAATGAACACTTGGGCAAAGTTTTACATTGAAGTAATGGGATTTAGTCAATTAATTTCTTTTGATGATAAAGATATCTCTACAGATTATACAGCTTTGATGAGCAAGGTGATGAGTAATGGAAATGGACGAGTTAAATTTCCTATTAATGAACCAGCGGAAGGGAAAAAAAGATCTCAAATTGAGGAATATATTAACTTTTATGAAGGAGGTGGGGTTCAACATATTGCCCTAGCAACGGATAATATAATTGAAACGGTTAGTTCTTTAAAATCTAGAGGTGTTGAGTTTTTATATGTGCCAAATGAATATTATGACCATGTGCTGGAAAGAGTTGGAGAGATTGATGAAGATTTGCAGCCCTTAAAAGATTTAGGTATTTTGATAGATAGAGACGATGAAGGTTATTTACTCCAAATTTTCACAAAACCTGTAGGTCCAAGGCCAACTGTTTTTTATGAAATTATTCAACGTAAAGGAGCTACATCGTTTGGAAAGGGAAATTTTAAAGCTTTATTTGAAGCTATTGAGTTGGAACAAGCTAAAAGAGGAACATTATAGAAACTTGGATTAAAATATCATCTGATTCAGATTTTTCAATTCAGAATTTGCCTTTTGGAGTTTTTGAATATGATGGAAAAGTTCAATTAGGAATCGCGATTGGAGCAGAAATAGTGGACTTAAATGTTTGCCACAAGATTGGATTATTTGAAGATTTAGATATTCCCAATGTTTTTCTAAATGACTGTTTGAATGATTTCATCGGTTTAGGAAAGCAAACAACTAATAAGGTTCGAATGATTATTCAAAAAGAACTATGCGATCAAAATGGCTTGCTACGGCAAAACTCACAAGATGTTTTAGTAAATCAAGGGGTAGTTAAACTTAAATTACCCATTAAAATAGGGAATTATACAGATTTTTATTCTAGTAAATTTCATGCTGAAAATATTGGCAGGTTATTTAGAGATCCTAATAATCCGCTTTTACCTAATTGGACAAAAATACCTATTGCATATCACGGTAGAGCGTCGAGCATCGTTGTTTCGGGAACTGAGGTGAAAAGACCTAAAGGACAATTGATTGAAGATGGAGAGTTAGTGTATAAGTCAACAGGGAAACTTGATTATGAGCTAGAGTTTGCAGCTGTAATAGGTAAAGAAAATCAATTAGGAGAGCCTGTTGATATAAATAATGCTGATGAATATATATTTGGATTTTGTTTGTTCAATGATTGGTCGGCAAGAGATATACAATCTTGGGAATATAAACCTCTTGGTCCGTTTACCGGAAAAAATTTCGCATCAACTATTTCTCCATGGGTTGTTACGATTGAGGCTTTAGATGATTGTAAAGTGCCGTTTCATAAACAAAATGATGTGTTGGGGTATTTGAAGAAGGATAATGATTTTAGCTTTGATATTACTTTGGAAGTTTACCTTAATGAAACCTTAGTAGTGAAGAATAATTTTAAAACTTTGTATTGGAGTGTAAGTCAGCAAATTGCTCATCATACAGTAAGTGGATGTAATCTAAAAATTGGTGATTTGTTAGCTTCAGGAACAATTAGTGGAAAAGATGAATTAGAAAAGGGGTGTTTAATGGAGAAAACTTACGGAGGGACGCAAAGCTTTAAATTATTAAATGGTGATGAAAGGATTTATCTTGAAGATAATGATGTTGTTTTTTTAAAGGCATTTGCAGAAGTTAATGGATACAAAATTGGTTTTGGAAAAGCTGAAGGGAAAATAATTGCAAATAATGATTAAAAAGGATCCCAATATAGTACCACCAAGGGAGTTTTATAGATTACTTTCTGGGGCTGTATCACCAAGGCCAATTGCATTGGTGTCATCTTGTGATAAAGATCGTAATGTGAATTTAGCACCTTTTAGCTTCTTTAATGTTATGAGTATCCAACCGCCAATATTGGTGTTTAGTCCCTTAAGAAGGTTACGGGATAAGACAACAAAGAACACCCTTGACAATGTTTTGTTGCATGATGAGGTAGTGATTAATATAGTTGGATTCGATAAAGTAGAACAAATGTCATTAGCAGGAGGCGAGTATCCTGTTGATGTTAATGAATTTAATAAAAGTGGTTTTACACCGGTATCTTCAGAAAAGGTTACTCCACCAAGGGTTAAAGAAGCGTTTGCGCAATTTGAATGTAAAGTGAAAAATGTTATTTCACTTGGGGAAGAAGGAGGTGCAGGTAATTTGGTGATCTGCGAAATCCTTTTGGCCCATTTTCATGATGATGTTGTTTCTAATCTAAATACGATTGATCCTAATAAAGTAAATCCAATTGGTAGGTTAGGTGGGGACTTCTATATTAAAGGTGATGAGAATTCACTTTTTGAAATTGAAAAAAGATCTGAAGGGTTTGGAGTTGGATTTGATGCTCTTCCACGTTATATTTTAAATAGCAAGTGTTTAACGGGAAATGAAATAGGGAAGTTGGCAAGTGTAAGTGAACTTCCAGACAACCTACCTGAGAGCATTCCTGAAAATTTCAATTGGAATAAATTAAAATCATTACTCGTACAAGGAAATGTTGCAGATGCTTGGGACTTATTTAATATAAAGATAATTTAGTCACACAATCCATCAGGAGTACAAACTTGTCCGTTCAGATTTGATGTATCAATGTTTGAATGAACGATAGCATCTGAAATAACTTTTTCAAAAACACTATCATCTTGCGCTCCAGAAATTCCTTTATCCCCATTAATTAAGAAAAATGGAACTCCTCGTATGCCAAATCTTTTTGCTTCAGTAATGTCATTAGCAACTTCATCTGAGAATTGATTTGAGGATAAAACAGCTTTAGCGTCTTCATAATTCAAACCAGATTTAACAATTATGGCCAAAATATTTTCATCCTTGGATAAATCAATTCCTTCCGAAAAATACGCGTGTATAAACGCCTCTTTCAATTCATTTGATTTATTCATTTTTTTCGACCATTGGAGTAGTCGATGCATATCATAGGTGTTCACGGTTTTGGCTGAATCAAAATTATAATCGATACCGTAGTTTTTACCTTGATATTCTAATTGATTACACATTGCTTCAATTTGTGCAATGGGATATCCCTTTCGCTCCGATAAATATTGAATTGATGAATAGGACGTGTCTTTTGGAAATGAAGGATCTAATTGAAAACTTTTCCATTCAATTTCAACTTTATCTTCTGCTTTTAAGTTTTTAATTGCTTTTTCCAATTTTCGTTTTCCTAAATAGCAAAACGGGCAAGCAATATCACTCCAGATTTCAATTTTTACTTTGTTAGATTTCATTTGATCGTCGGTTTTAGTTTGGTTCAATCCAAATAAGCATGTAATTGCAACCAAAAGGATACTAAATTTTGCCATAAGGTGTAGCAAAGGTATTCCGCGCTCAGAATACTAATTGTTTTTTTTGATATCGATTAATTATGTATCGATTTACGAAATTGAAGTTTAGTTTAAAACTTTTTGCTTCATGTCATTAAAACAATCTGCTTGGTCTTGAATGTTTTTAGAAGTGACATCTGATCTTAAATCTAGTCTGGTAAAAACATGAATATCAGTGTCAATCATTTCCACTTCAATGTCTTTGTTGTTAGAGGTTTTAAGTCCTTTTTTTAATAAAACAGCACTCACAGGATCAGCGGAAGGATCTTTAGCTGCCTTGTAAACTTTCATTCTGCTCCCAACTGGTAAGTTAAAGCCTTTTTGCAGATCTTTTCTTACAGTAGTAGTTAGGTTATTTAACTCTTTTAAAGTTTCTTGTGGTCGGAAATGGTACCAATATGGATCTTCCTCTGGAGTGTTTCCAGTTTCAACATATCCTAGCATTGGGCCAAGAACTCCAACGAGAGAAAGTGTTTTGTTTGATGGGATTACAATAGGGTCAATTAAAAAGAAATAGTTTACAGCATTAGCATCAAAATATTTACTTTCAATGAGTTTACAAAGTAAAGCTCCTCCAGTTGAAGAACCCGCAAAACTGATGTTTGTGTATCCCTTTTCAAGCAGCGCCTCATATTCATCTTTTATAGGGTTGTACCAGTCTTTCCATGTGGCTTTTTTAAATGCTTCATAATCCAAACCATGTCCGCCTAATAAAACTTGCGAAATTAAAATTGAACTGTCACTACCTGCCCAATCTTGAAATTCTTGCCATTCAAAAGTTGATGCGCTATATCCATGAGCAGCAATGATTACAGGTTTTGCCAAATCAGTAGGAGTAGGGTTAGGCTTGTTTTTAGAAATTAAATAATTTTCTGGTTGAAGCGTGCTTAAATCGTAAATCACCTCTCCGTCTAAAAAAGACTCCTCAATATCGGGGTCGGAACAACCCAAGACTAGCACAGCTATGCTTAGATATATTAGTTTTCTTAGAATTTCCATCCAATGTTGTTATTTAAAAAAGTAGGGTAAATTGTTCCTGGTGTATCAATTCCATTTCCGGAAATAAGGTTGAATCCGAATGCTGATCTGATATAAATATTTTGATATACTATGCATTCACCACCAAATTCGAATGATAAAAGGAGTGATTTGTTAGGGAGAATATCAAAAATGGGATCGCCATAATTACATGAGAAATAGCCAATATTAAACTTTGTAATTGGTTTAACTCGCTTTTGTTTTAACCATGGATAGTCGGCGCTTAATAAAAACTGGTGCTGATTAATCGCGTTTGATGAAATGGCTGATCCTAAATTGGTGGAAGCATATGAGAAGCCTAATCTTAATTTTTCATTGAATAATGCAGAATCACAAAATTCTGCAGAAATACCATTTTCCCAATATAAACCAATCGATTTTTGAAGTTTTAAATTCGCACTTATCTGTTGTGCTTTTAGATGAACGCTTCCGATTAGTAGTATTAGGATTAAATTAAATCGCATAGTTTTAAATCTCTTTTAAATAGAGTAGATCTTTTGTTTTAAAGATTAAATTTCCAGTCTTAATTTGAAGGTAATAAAATCAAACAAATAATTTTCTTATTTGTAGTTTTATGGAATGAATTTATTAAGAGGTTTTCTTGTTGCTTTTTCAATATTGTTAATAGGATGTTCGGCGTCTGGTGAAAAAAAAGACGTTGCTAAAAACGTCAAACAAAATGGAATTATTCTCTCCCATGAATCGGGGCATTATGCTTCACCTTTTTCTGTTGAGTTAAAGCCATCCAAAGGAGAGGGGAAAATAATATATACTCTGGATGGTTCTTTACCAAAGGAGGGAAGTAAGTCAACATTCATTTACAAAGAGCCTATCTTGATGAAAGTTGTTTATGTTGATTCGAATGATTTATCATTTATACCAACAACTTATATTCCTGAAAAACCTCATTATGAAACATGGATCGCTCCTCAGAAAACTTCAATTAAAGGGAATGTCCTTCGGGCTCAGCTAATATTGCCAGATGGAACAAAAAAGGATGTTGTAACTAAGACTTACTTTGTAGATGGGCTTAATCTTAACTTACCTGAGATTTACTTAACAATTGATAGCGCAGCTTTGTTTGATAATGATACGGGGATTTATATACCAGGAGTAAATTATAAGGATGGTAAAAAGTTTACTGGAAATTATTTCAAGAGAGGTAAAGATTGGGAAAGAGAGGCACAAATGACTTATTTGTCAAAAGAGAATATAGTTGAAATAAATCAAAATATTGGAGTTAGAGTTCATGGTATGGCTAGTCCAAAAGCTCCATTAAAAACGATTAGACTGTGTGCAAGAAAAAAATATGGAAAAGGGAAATTAAAGTTTAACCCATATGAATCATCAAAAATATCAGAATTCAAGTTTTTGTTACTCCGAACACCTTATTCTACATGGAATAGAAGGTTATTTGCGGATCAATTAGTGCAAAAAATAGTTTCAGATTTAGACTTAGAGGTTGCTAATAGTATACCAGTAACGTTATACATTAATGGTGAATATTGGGGCCTAATGGATATGGCTGAAAGAATGGATGATCATTATTTTGAAGGTCATTTTAAGGTTCACCCTGATAGTTTGTGTTATTCGGATGCTGCTAAATCAACTGTAACCGGTAAAGTTGAATTTGCTGATGTTTATGATTTTGCGGAGCAAAATGATTTATCCATCCCCAAAAACTATACTAAAATTGAAAATGTGATAGATATCGATAATTACATCGACTACATCGTGATAGAAACATTTTTGGGTAACAGAGATTGGCCTGGAAATAATAATGAAAGGTGGAGAGCGTCAGGTATATCAGATAAGTGGAGATGGATTTTAATAGATATGGATGCCATTATGCTTGATAAGGATTATAGGATGCTAGAAAAATTAATGGATACAACTAAAATGGAGAATGAGCATCGATTAAGTTCAACATTGTTTTTTAGAAAGCTTGTACAAAATCAAGAGTTTAAATCTAAATTGTTAAAACGGTATGAAGAGTTAATGTCAACGACTTTATGCCCCGAAAGACTCTTGAAGATTTTTGAAGAGTATGAAAAGATATATGAAAATGATGTTCAACGACAAATTGATAGATGGTCAATGCCTCAATCAAAAGAGATTTATGAGCAGAAAAACGAAAAGATGAAAGATTTTATTCGAGAGCGCTCAAATTATATGGTTCAAGATATCGAAGAGCAACTAGGGGTGAAGATTAACCCCGTTTGCAAATAATATTAGAACTTTAGACAAGTGTTTGCGTAAGATCTTTTTTAAAAGATCAATTTATGTTAAGGTTCTTTCCCGTCATTATTTTATTGTCATTAGTTTCATTACAGTCTTGTAAAAAAGAATCTGAAAAATCGAGTGTTGTTTTTTGGATGAATCAAGAACAGTCTGAGGCGCTTGGCCAATATTATCCTTTTCTTAATTTAATGCTTGACACTTCTTATATAGGAAAGCTTTATGCTAATGAAGGTCATGTTTCTGCGCCAGGTTGTGGAGCATCAAACGCAATTACGGTTGAAAGAGAGGTTTATGAATTAAATGAATTTTCTTTCTTAACAATTTTTTCTCCAGATACATCATTTATTTTTGAACAAGAAGTAGAGTTTAACAAAGAGGGATGTAGTGCATTTAATATTTTTTCTCCCGATTCAATTCAGTAGGTTTTAATTATATTGCACTTCTCTAAAAAAGAAAATACTTGACTAAACTTTAAAGGCGATTACTCTTGCCGTAATTTCAGGAAAAGCATAGCTAATTCCCTCTAATTAATAGAAATAGAAATTAACTAGTTTTGTCATATGAATTTAAAGAAGTTGAGCCCTGAGTTGGTAGAAGGAATAAAGCATTTAGGATTTGATGAACAACCAAAACAAATTCAATCAGAGAGTATTCCAATTATAAAATCTGGGGGAGACTTATTTATGATTTCACCAGAGCAATCAGGGAAGTCAACTGCACTTTTAATGGGGGTAATTCAACAATTAAAAGAAGAGTTTGAAGAAGCGCCAAGAGCTATAATAATTGCTCCAACTAAGGAGCATGTTAAGGAATTAGAGCAACAATTTGAAAAATTAGCTTTTAGAACCTCCTTAAGAGTTTTTTCAGTTTTCGAGCAAGGAGATATTAAGCATCAAAAGGATTTGATTTTTGATGTGATTGATGTTTTGATAGGGACACCTATCAGGATTACCGAATTGATTAAGAAGAATGGAATACCGTTATCAATATTGAAAATGATTGTTATTGATAATGCTCATGAAATTACGCTTGATAAATATATTCATCTTTACGGAGTGGTAGATAAGGCTCCAAAAGCTCAAGTTATTATTGCTGCGAATATTTGGAATAAAAACTTCGAGAAATTGGAATTCGAAATAATGAAGAATCCCAAATTGCTTTCAATTTAGTTTTTAGTAGAGACGTGTCGCGGCGCGTCTTAAAATGATCTACTTTTCAAAAAGTATACTCCTCTGATTGCTTTTTTTGTAGCTACTCTTTGCTATAATCTCTCCTTTTGAGCCAATCTGATTTTTTTTGTTCTTTGGATTGATGACGTGATGAACTTGCTGGTTAACCATTTTTTCAAATGAGTTTAAAAAATTGTCAGCGTTGCAGTTTTCAAGATTCGCTGCTTTTAAAATATTAATCACAGTGAAAACAGATTCGATTGTACTTAAGCAGAGCGGAGCTGGTTGTTGTTTAAATATGAATTTGGATTGAATAGTATTGTCAAAACTTACTCTAGTGAGTTTTTGTAGGTTTTGACTTAGTTTCAACATCTTTCTTGCGCAAGGCCATGTGCCATCTAAAATGAAAAGATGTGGAGTACTTCCCCAAAAAGAATGAATATCAGATTGGTTGTTTTCTGATAAATTAAAATTGTTTTGTCCTGGGTAGAGTAAAAATGAGTTGTCCTTATGATTTGTAAGAATTTCATTTACACGCTTGTTATTCGTAAAGTCAACTCCAACAATGATTTCAGAGTTTTCAAGTTGTAAATTTGTCATTCGCCCAGTACCATTTTTTTCTTTTCGATACTCCATTGGATGCATCAAAATAATGAAACGGGTTTTCGTAGAAATAGGATTGCAGCAATTGCATATACAAGCGCTTTTAGCACGATTACATGTATAACATTGTTCTCTCGGTTCTTCTATCTCTCCTTGCACACTACGAAGATATTGTATGTTTTTTTATCGTTCATAGATTTTTCATGTTGAAAATGATAGAGAATTAATTTATTTCCAACACAGGAATAAGGGTGTTAAAATAGTATTAGCTTGATTTTAAGAAAGGTTTTAAAGGCTTCTTTATTAGTTTTGTTTTACGATCATGAATTATCCAATAATATCAGAAGAATATTTAAACAAGTATGCCAACAAGATTTTTAAAATTGTTGGTGAAAAGCAATTAAATGCAGAAAGTGTAAATGCTAAAACTGTTCAAGATTATTATACAGGGAGTAGCATATACTACCGAACTTTTCATTCACCCGATGGAGCGATGCATTTACCAATTGAGTTTTCAAGATCGGAAAAGCATAAGGATAAGTTGTTGTATCAAGCCAAATCAGTTAAAAAGATAATTGAAGAAAATAATTACAGGGAAGTTTTAGAGCTCGGGTGCGGGATGGGATTTAATTCAGGTTATTTGGCTTCCCAATTGCCTAATGTAAATTTTACTGCTGTTGATTTAACTGAAGATAATATCCGAAGAGCGAAAAAGAAACACAAGGAAAAATCAAATTTGAATTTTTTAGTTGGGAATTTTGATAAAGCGCAATTTGGAGAAAAAAAATATGATTTAGTTTTTGCAATTGAAACGCTTTGTCATTCTGCTGATGTAGTGTCTGTAATAGCATCTTTAAAGCCTTTTTTAAATCCTGGAGGAAGAATCATTATTTATGATGGATATATTAATCCCGAAACGCCGGAATTAACCAAAGAAATTACACAAGCTCACAAAATGATTTCATGGGGATTTGCAATGAATTCATTTCAAGAGTTAAAGGAGATTATAAATTCAGACAAGCTACAAGGTTTTAAAATTAATGAATTAAAGGATTACACCCCTAATATCTTACCTAATTATCGAATGATATTAAAAGGTTCATCTGTTGGTTTAACCTTTCCTTTATTACTTAAGTTTTTAATTGCAGTTAAACTTGTTTCTCCAGCCTTAATCAAGCAATTTAGTGCAGGTATATTTGGTTATTACCTTCTTCAAGAAAAATACTTAGGTTATTATAAATTAGAATTGCTTTACAAGTCTTAGGAGCAGCTGTTTTATTTAGATTTTTGCAAGTTGTATTATAAAAAGATTTCTGATTTATTCGCATGAAAGATTCACTTGTTTTGCTGCGTACTCGGTTCGTATTTTTTTTAGTTAATTTGCCATGTATGGATTATCAAGAGGTTTACATAGAGTTTTGGAAGTTGGTAGAGGAGAGTGTGGAGGCCAAAACGTTTGCTAAAATGACTTTAGCTAAAACGATAGGAAAACCTAATTTGAGAAATATCTTTTTAAGACCAATTTATTCCGATGCTGGTTTTAAGGTTTTGTTAAAACTAAGGTACAGAGATAGAGATACTGAAGACATTGAAACAGAGTATACTTTAGAGGAAGCGCGCGAAGTATTGAAACCCTATTTGAAGAAATCCTTCTTCAGTGTATTGTTGTTTACGACAGCAAAGGACATCACCTTAAAAATCAACAAAAAAGGAGCGGGAAGTATCGTGGAGAATGTTCCTACTTTTAGTGATGTTATTCAGGCTCAGAGGGATTAATGTCCGAGAACTCTATTAGGTTGTTCATTTGTGGGAATTATGAAATTTAGATGAATTCTTACTTCACTACAACGTTTTTCAGGTCTAAAATAAATGATGTTCCTTCTCGATGTTTTGAATTTATTCGAACATTAATAAAGTGCCGGTCTAAAATCTTTTTAGTGATAGCTAATCCTGCACCAGTTCCGTTAGGGAATTCTTTATTGCTGTTTAGCCTTTGAAACATGCCAAAAACTTTCGAGTAATCTTCTTCTGCTATTCCAATTCCGTTATCCTTTATGGTTAGGCTTGCGGTTTGCTTGTCATAAGAAAGATCTACTTTTTTAATTTCAGCGTTATTGTATTTAATAGCGTTCGAAATAAAGTTGTGCAAGACTTCTTTTAGTCTGGATTTATCAGCATTTATTTTGGGTAGCTGGTTTATACTTAAATGGACAGCATCCTTATGTATTACTTTAAATTCTTGAAAAATTGCCTCGCAAATTTCATGTAGGCTGAAAGTTGATTGACTTAAATTAATCGACGATAATTTCGAATAGTAAAATATGTCATCAATAAGGGTAGTTGATTTGGTTGTGAGTTTTTTTATCCCGTTTAAATGTTCAAGAATTACATCTGTTGATTCTGTATTTAAGTCTTCTTTTATAAAGGTCGCTAAGTTATTAATCCCTCTTATTGGAGTTTTTAAATCATGTGAAACTATGTATCCAAATTCTTCTAATTTTTCATTGGACTCTTTAAGTTTAAGATTGTTGAGTTCTAAATCTGTTTTGTGAGCACTTAATAATTCTGTAGATGTTTTTAATTGAGAATTATAATTTTCGAATAGCTGAACTAATGATTTAATAATTAATCCACAACCTATTAAAATTGCAAAAACGCAAGTTGTTATGATTATCTTTTTTGTTTCATCCATTTCTCCATTCAAAATAGCCTCAGGAAAAAAGATGTGTAATAATCCAAGAGCAAGAGCCTCAAAACTTAGCGTAAGCACTATCTTCATTTGATTAGAAGATTTTGTAATAGCCTGTAAAAGAATTTGAATGCTAATAATTGCATAAGGTATTATTCCTGAGAGTCCTCCGTCGAAAATAAAGGATGGTATGGGGAGAATGAAATAAACAATAGTTAATACTTTAATCGAATTGTTTAAAGTCAATCATTATTGTCCGATAAAAACACAAAAAAATCCAATTGATACTGCAACTGCTTGATTTTAAGGTTTATACATTTTACATTTTAACGAAAATAAAAAGTAAGCCCCTTTAAAATAGTGTAGGTCGCATCAATTCTTCATACGT
>CAXRIN010000066.1:0-7543 GCA_964230605.1 Flavobacteriaceae bacterium | reverse complement strand
ACCATTAACATGATCTTGTGGCTGCAAAAAGGCAGACCATTTATTGAAGACTATTGTTGAGTATTAAATACTTCCGAAAACACAAAAAATGAACTAGTTTTAAAAGAAATACTGAAGATTACTTGTCTTTTAACATAGAAGACATTTAACTAGGTACTTTAAAAATTTGTCTGTTACTACGACCTTTTGACAAAATTGTTCCCTAATTAAAGCTGATTAATTAGCTGTTATTTTATTGATACTTTTGCAAACATGAATATTCTTGTCATTAGCAATTATAGAGACTACCACACTACTCGTCCTGAGGCTAACATTTTTAAAGAAATGGCCAAACTTGGAGTTAATGTAACGGTGATGACTTATGGGGAGAGCCAACATGCTAAGGAATTTTCTGATTTTGGGATTGATGTTATTGATTTTCACCCAGAATCAAAATCCGATAAAAAGGAGATTCAAAGAATTATTGATGTAGTTGAAGAGAAGAGCATTGATATTATCCATGCATTCAGTAATAAGGGAACATATGCTGCTGTAAAAGCAGCAAAGAAACTGGATGTAAAATTAGTTTTATACAGAGGTTACGCAGGTAATTTAGAGTGGTGGAATCCAACTTCGTACCTCAAACATTTAAACCCAAGAGTTGATGCAATTATGTGCAACTCTATTGGGGTTGAGCAATATTTTCACAAACAACTTTTCTTCAAAAAGGAAAAAGCTGTTACTATCAATAAAGGTCACGATACAAATTGGTACAAAGAATATCATCCAATTGACATCAAAAAAGAACTAGGCCTGCCAGAAGATTCATTCCTTCTGATAAACGTTGCCAATAACAGGAAAATGAAAGGGATTCCTTATTTGATGGAATCTATGACTTTGTTGAACAAAGACAAAAATATTCACCTTCTTTTAGCGGGCCGTGATATGAAGACTGATGAAAACCTGAATATTCTCAAAAAAGGTAATTCTGCAGAGAGAGTCCATTTTCTTGGATTCCGAAAAGATGTTTTAAACATTGTTGCAGCCTCTGATGTATTTGTACTTTCTTCTTTATTTGGAGAATCTATTACTAAATCTGTTATTGAATCAATGGCACTTGGAAACCCTGCTATTATAACAGATATACCTGGAAATACAGAATTAATAGAAAATGGTGTTCAAGGTTATGTAACTCCTGCAAAAGATGCTAAAGCCATAGCTGCGGCTATTGAGAAAATGTATGACTCCCCAGAAAAAACAAAACAAATGGGAATTGCCGCAAAAGCCAGAATCGAAAATGAATTAAGCGCTAAGCAAGCGGTTTTAAAACTAAAAGCTCTCTACGAAAACTTATTGAAGTGAAAAGATGAGTAGATTACTGATTAATTGATCTTTCATCTTTTGAATAGCCTCTCCCCTCTGTCCTGCGGACAGAGGGGAGAGATACTATTTTATCAAACCTATTTCTCTCAATCTCTGCATCAAGAAACCTTCAGCTGTAATATCTTCAAATTGCTTAGGATTTTCATCTGAAACACAAGTCTCTAAACAACTTAAATCCATATCAGGATTTGCATGCATGAAAAACGGCACAGAATATCTTGATGATTTCATTTTTTCCCTTGGCGGATTCACTACTCTATGAATTGTTGACTTCAGTCTTCCATTTGTATATCGCTGCAACATATCTCCTACGTTAACAACTAAACAATCTTTAACCGCCGTAATAGGAATCCATTTACCATCTCTCCTTTTTACTTGCAAACCTTCAGCACTAGCTCCCATTAATAAAGTGATTAAATTAATATCTCCATGCTCAGCTGCTCTTACCGCTCCTTGAGGAACTTCATCTGGGTTTTCAATTGGAAAATAATGTAATGGACGGAGTATACTAATTCCTCTATCAACCTTATCGTCAAAATGATTTTCTTCTAAATCTAAATACAACGCAATAGCACTTAACATTTTCTTCCCTATTGC
Source organism: Flavobacteriaceae bacterium (assembly GCA_964230605.1). Classification (GTDB taxonomy): domain Bacteria; phylum Bacteroidota; class Bacteroidia; order Flavobacteriales_C. The sequence continues at coordinate 5,584 of CAXRIN010000066.1, read as the reverse complement.
TTCAAGTGTAGAATAAGCTAACAATGTCTGCTCCTTGAAAGCAGGAATTTCAGACGGGAAAATGTTTGCTTGATAATGTGCAGATTCACTCCCACTAATCTCTTTCCCAACATGGTAAAACTCTTTCAAATCTCCAACATTCCTACCCGCTGCATGCTCTTTACCTTTTCCCGTATATCCACGTTGACCACCTGTGTGACTTCCATCATATTTTAACTTCACCTCATCAGGAAGAGCATAAAAAGATTTTATTGCGTCATATAAACTTGTCTGACTTTCATCGGAATAACCATGATTTTTGATAGCAACAAAACCAATTGACTCATATGCTTCTCCTAAAGATTTAACAAACAAACTTTTTGCATTTTCATCTCCACTCACAAAATCACTCAAATCAAGAGTTGGAATAACATCAATTAATTGATCAGACATTTTAAACAGGTTTGAAATTTACACTAACATAGAGAACATTACTAAGCAATAGTTTTTTCACCTCATGAAGTTTTTCACAAGTTTATGTTTTATTGCATTTCTCATAGGATTCACAAATTATCATTTAAGACACATCTAAAGGCAAAAGAAAATCAGACATAGGCTTAAAAAATTATCAAGTTTACTGTTACAATTTCAATTTTAAGCCTAAAGCTGAATATGGATTACTCAAGTATTGAGTATTTGATATGATATTCATTCCTTTTGAAAGGTTGACTTCGATGTTTTTAACAGATAAAATGAATGAAATTCCTGTAGTTCCGTTTGAAAAATAATTGAAAGCAATTGCAAGATTTTTGTTCTCATTGATTTGATACAATTGTTCAACACCTATGTTATATATCCAAGAAATCCTTGAGAACAGATAAGTACTAAATACAGACGTTTTAAATATGTTTTTTTCGATTTGATAGTATCGCTTAAAAGCTAAGGAATAACCCTGAATCATTGGTTTTCTGCTTGATCCGCTCGCAATTGATGAATTATCGGGTTCAAAATTATTTAATCTAAAATAACCTGCTGTAATACTTGATTCATTTAATGAATCATTTCTATTTATCAAATAAGAAAGATTAAGTCCAATAGGTAAATCCCAATTTCTCTGATTTGAGTCTCCCCAATCCAATTCACCAACAGCTTGACTAGAAGGATCAATAACTACATGATAAGAATTGTAATTAAATAAAACTGATGCATCTAGGTGGAAGTTTTATACGCAAATCTCTTCCCTGTACCAAATCTTAAATTCAATTCATTTTGATTACGTGTTTGATAGTCATTCAATAATTGAAAATTTAAAGACCACAACTTCGAGGTTTTATAAGCAATATCAAAATAAATGAGGTTAAAAGAATCATCAATATCAGGATAATCATTTTGATATTTCAATTTGATAGTAGATTCCTTTTCTAAAAGTGTATTTGATGGATTTAGATAACAGTCTTCATTTAAGCCGTCGTAAAACAGGCCAACTTGAGATTTTAACTGGGTATTCAATAACAAAAATAGAATCCAGAATCTTCTATTTAATAATTTCAACAGTACCTTTAAAAATCTTTGTTTCACCATTTTTAACTATGTTAAAGATGTATATATAAACACCTTGCGGACAAAGATCTCCACTAAGTGTATAACCATTCCAAGTTGTATTATTATCTCCCTCAAATATTAAAGTTCCCCACCGAGAATATATTTTAAAGTTTACTTTTTCAACATCATTGATATATTTCCCCCAAGTATCGTTCACACCATTACCTCCAGGTGAAAATTGTCTGGGTAATTCTTCAAAATACTCCTCTAATGTTTGCCCATGAGAAGTAAATGAAAATAGTAGCCAAAAAAGAATTAAAAAATGATACTTAAACATTTGATTATGATTTAACCTGATTAACATCGAAATACCCATGATTTTTGACAGTAACAAAACCAATTGACTCATATGCTTCTCCTAAAGATTTAACAAACAAACTTTTTGCATTTTCATCTCCACTCACAAAATCACTCAAATCAAGAGTAGGAATGGTATTCATAAACTTTTTTGATTTAGGCAGATAATTTTAACAACATAAATAGACTATAACTCTATAATTACCACCTCACTTAGGTGATTTTTTTAAACAAAAAAAACAGCCACTAAGGCTGTTTCTTTTGAGATCAAACATTTTATTTAACTATAACTTGTTGAGTGTATTTATTGTTTTTGGTAAATCCATTCAGATAGTATATTCCTGGACTTAGTTCACTCAAGTCTATGAATGAATTACTACTATTCGGAATAAAGCTGGAAACTTCAGAACCAAGAATATTTACTATTGAGAATCTGTTAAAGATTTGTGTTGTAGATATGTTAATAACATCCGAGGTAGGATTAGGAAAAACATCAAATTTCACAGTTTGGTTACTCAATTCCGATGCACCAGTTGTTGAACAACCTTCACATTGTCCATAGGTTATACTAACGTTATTCCCATCTGTCATGTACCACATCCTATTAGCATAGGTTGCACCATCTGTCACTGGTGCACAAGCGCCTTTTCCTATTAAGCCTTCTGCTTCACCATCAGCAAGAATTAGATATTCCATATCAGCGCTTGGAGCAGGATCAAAGGTAAACGTCCAAGTACCATCCCCATTTGATTCGGCAACAGGACCTCCATTAGGATCCCAACTCCACCAGGGTCCAAACATTCTAACAGACTCAGGATTTGCATCACAAAGTTCAACATCTATTGATAAAGTTTGTCCTATCGAGTTCAGCGACATAAACAAACCTAATAAAGAGAGTTTAAATAATTTCATGTCTTTTAAGTTTTAGAATTCCTCCCAAGACAAAAGATTGTTTTACTGGAAGTGAATTAGTGAATAAATTAATAAATTAAAGCAAGTGGGTAAAGCCCGTCTTATTGTACGTGACCTAAAGAATAAAGTTTCAATCAAAATCTTAAAGTAACATAATTGATTCTTTCTGAGTAAACAAGTCAAAACCTGATATATTGAACATTGAATCAACCGACATAATTATCATCACTGTTTATGCTATTTTAATATTGAGCACAGGTTTTTATAAGTCAAGAAATACTGGCCAAAGTAAAAGTTCTAGTGATTATTTCTTGGCAGGAAAATCTCTTCCTTGGTGGGCAATTGGAGCATCCTTAATTGCCGCAAACATATCTGCAGAACAATTCATAGGAATGTCTGGCTCCGGCTTTGCCATCGGCCTAGCTATAGCATCATATGAATTTATGGCTGCTTTGACTTTAATCATCGTTGGGAAATATTTTTTACCCATTTTCATTAAGAAGAATATTTTCACAATTCCAGAATTTCTTGAAAAAAGGTTCAATTCTAAAGTAAAGTCTGTACTTGCTTTCTTTTGGGTTTTTCTATTTGTATTTGTCAATTTAACTTCTGTTCTATACTTAGGAGGTACCGCTTTAGACACAATTGTGGGTAACGGAAATGGTGACCTAGTTCTAAACTCAATTATTGCGCTTGGACTATTTTCTGCCGCCTATTCAATTTGGGGTGGATTGTCTTCTGTTGCCTGGACTGATGTAATTCAGGTTATCCTGCTAATAATAGGAGGAGGTATAACTACAGTAATTGCTTTACAAAACCTTACAGAATCTGGAAGTGTAGTAGATGGTTTCGCATACATGTTTGAAAAAGCTCCAGAAAAATTCAACATGATTTTAGAAAAAGGAGAAGATGGCTATTCTGATTTACCTGGAATCGCTGTTCTGGTTGGAGGTATGTGGATTGCCAATTTGTATTATTGGGGATTTAATCAATATATAATTCAAAGAACTCTGGCTGCTAAAAGCTTAAACGAATCTCAAAAGGGTATTGCGTTTGCAGCAATTATAAAAATGTTAATTCCTCTAATAGTCATAATCCCAGGAATAGTGGCATTTGTATTGTTTAAAGAAAACCCTGAAATCGCAGAGACCTTCACCAAAAGTAACGGTGATATAATGAACGACAAAGCCTATCCTTGGTTGATTTCAACGTTCATTCCAACAGGAATTAAAGGCCTTATTGTAGCAGCATTATCTGCCGCGATAGTTTCTTCTCTAGCATCAATGCTTAATAGCACGTCTACCATATTCACTTTAGACATTTACAAACCTCTATTTGATAAAAAGGCCTCTGAAAAAAAATTAATTTCAGTAGGACGATTATCAGGCCTAGTTGCCATAATAATTGCTATATCAATTGCTCCGATACTTGGAAACATTGATCAAGCTTTTCAATTTATACAAGAATGGACTGGTATATTTAGCCCTGGAATATTAGCCATTTTTATGCTTGGATTATTTTGGAAAAAGACAAGTGCTAATTCAGCTGTTATTGGGGCGTTAATATCCATACCAATTGCTCTTTTCTTTAAAGTTTCACCAATAGGTTGGAGTGACCATTGGATTTTTCCTGACTTACCATTTATGCATCAAATGGGAATTACTTTTCTTGCAACAGTCTTAGTAATGTTAGTCATTTCAAGAATTGACAATAAAAATAAAACAGATTTAAATGGTATCATTTTATCTAAAGAATTATTTAAAACCAGTAAACCATTTAATATAGCTGCAATTTTTGTTATTACACTTTTAACTCTGATATATGTAACTCTTTGGTAAAATGAAGCAAAATGCCCTTATTTATCTTATTTGCTCATGTTTTTTCTCCTTTGCTCAAGAAGAAAAACAAATCAAGGATGCTCCTTTGCAAAACTTCAACATAAGTGGTAATTATAGATTTTATGCTCAACATAGGATTTTTAACGATCCCTACATCATTCGAACTGATAATGGAAATACCCAAACAATAAATGGGAGATCAATATTAATTGGAGACGCATCTCAATTACCAGAATTAACTTTAAACATTAGTGGAAACCCCACAAATAAAGTTGCCTTCGGAACAGATTTAGTTGTTTGGAATCAAAATAACGGAAACTTCGATTATTATAGAAGTCTACAATTAGGAATAAACCTTTACGGAAGTTTCAAAACTAAAAAAACATCAGTAAACATCAGAACAGGCGGTATATTCTGGCACGAAATTAGTCCACTGACATTTGGATCCTTTTATGGATACAATCGTTTTAGTGTGTTTGAGAGAAATCCTTGGGACCCGCAAACAAGAAATGTTGCCGATCGATACTCCAATTATTATGAAGAAGGGAATATAAACCAAGATACAAGATGGGCGAATCAGGCTATTCAAGGAATAATAATTGACAGTGAATTTCCAAAACGAATAAACCTAAACCTAATTTACGGAAGAGCTCAAAATACTGGTTCAAATTTCCTAAACCCGAGCTTTATATCCAATACAAACATGTATCAAAACACAATTCCAAATTATGTTTTTGGAGGAGCTTTAAGTAAAGAATTTAAGTCTTTCAAAGCAGCTATAAACAACTACAATAGAATTTCATTCAGTGATACTTTAGCTTTAAAATCAATAACAAATCACATTGTAACATCTAGTGTAGATTATAATTCAAAAAAATTATCATTTAGCAGCGAAATAGGTATAGGTAAATATGAAGATGAGTTCACTCCAGAAAATATTGGCTGGGGTGAGTTAG
>CAXRIN010000065.1:0-11683 GCA_964230605.1 Flavobacteriaceae bacterium | reverse complement strand
ATAAAAGGTAAATATCTACAAGCGTATTTAGACGAGTTTTGCTATAAACTTAACAGAAGGTATTTCGGAGAACGATTATTTGATAGACTTGTATTAGCTGTAGCTAAAATTTATAGGTAAGATTGTGGGGAATCAGATTATTTTTCTTCTACCTCCTTTTATGATCTGGATGCACCATTATTTGAATCTGATTCAAGTTGGAGCAACAGCATACCTGATACAATTATTGAATTGCCTTACGATGAGATGTTTACTTATCATTATTGCATTCACGATTATTATGGAGAGAACCACGCCTTTTTTGAAAAACTAGCTAATTATGCTGCTGAATGCAGACAGGAAATGGAGATTTACTTTCAGAACATTCCGGAAGGAGAAGTTTCTGAAGATGAGCAAATTAAAAAGGAAAAAGAACGCGAAAAAAGATGGCAAGAACTCAAGTTAATTATAGAGAAGATTAAAACGATGGATAAAGTAGTTGTTGCTTATTCGGGGAGTTGTTAGAAATTTTAGTTCACCTCATAATAATGACTCATAGTGATGACTGAATAATTGTCACCAACAAACAACGCAGACCTTCACAGACTTTTTTACTTTATGATTTGTTAGTTCGCGCACACAGATTTATACGATTAAACAGATTATTATTTGCTTGATGGCTTTTAAATGTCTCTCTCTGAGATCTCGGAGAAATCAGAGAGAGTTTGGTATTGAGGACCTGTTTATTTAGCTCGGGCAAGCAGAAGACCCCTCCTAAAATTTTAACATACTCCTCGGTCCCCTTTCGAAAGAAAATGATATTTAGAGGAGGAAGTCCAAAAAAGACTTCAGGTTGTCTCTTCTCTTCAGAGGAGATTAAGAGGTACGTTTAATAATGCTAAATTGAAAAACATGAATTGAAAATGTATAGTTTTAAATTCTGCACTTAACAACTACCCACCGGAAGTACACAGGATTACAATTTATGATTGAAATTCACCTTGCCTAACAACATTACTTGTTATGGCCGATTCTCATCGACCACTACAGAAGTCCACAATTAAAAAGACTAGACTGAAAGGTATGCAATGAAAATGAATAGTTTTAACTTCTGCAATAAAAAAGGAGCGCTGCAGCACTCCTTTTTGTTTTATTTTCGGACAAGCATATTGCCAGCCGTTATAGTTCTGCTAATGATTTCTCAAGAATTTCAATCCTAGCTAAAGCATCAGCTTGTTTTTTTCTTTCGCCCGCGATTACGGCTTCTGGAGCATTATTTACGAAACGTTCGTTACTTAGCTTCTTCTCTACTCCTTTAAGGAAACCTTTTTGGCGTTCCAATTCTTTTTGCATTTCTGCTTTTTCTTTCTCAGTGTCAATTTCAACAGGGATGAATATTTCATCGGTTCCGATGATGAAAGATTTTGCATTTGATACTTTATCGGTTGTGTATTCCAATTTGGATACATTACCTAACTTGGCGATTAATCCTTTATATGTTTCATAACCTTTGTCTTCAGATGCAATAAATACCTCTACTGCGTCTTTTGGACTCATTCCTTGCTGACTTCTTAAGTTTCTGATTCCCGAAACTAATCCCTGCATTTTTTCACCAAAAGCAATTAAATCAGCATTTTGCCCTTCAGCTGATGGCCATGCAGACGTCATGATTGATTCTCCTTCTTTTCTTTCTTTTACGTTTTGCCAAACTTCTTCTGTAATGAAAGGCATCATTGGGTGTAACAACACCATTAACTCCTCAAAGAAATTCATTGTAGCATCGTAAATCTCTCTTGAAATCGGTTGTTCGAAACCTGGTTTAATCATTTCTAAATACCACGAACAGAAGTCATCCCAAATCAATTTGTAGATTTCCATCGCCGCTTCAGATAAACGGTACTTTAAATATGAATCGTTTACTTTTTCAACCGCCGCTCTTAATTTAGCATCAAACCAATCAATAGCTGGTTTCAAGTCTGATTGATCTAAAGATTCATCAACTTGCCATCCATCCACTAACCTTAAAGCATTCCAAACTTTATTTGCAAAGTTTCTTCCTTGTTCTGAAAGCTCATGTTTATATAACAAGTCATTACCTGCTGGAGCACAAAGTAATACACCCAAACGAACTCCATCGGCAGAATACTTTTCAAACGTTTCAAATAAGTCTGGTGAGTTACCTAAACTCTTACTCATTTTTCTACGTTTTTCATCTCTTACTAATCCAGTGAAATATACGTCTTTGAAAGGATATTGATTTTCATATTCTAAACCAGCCATAATCATACGAGCAACCCAGAAGAAAATAATATCTTGTCCAGTTACTAATACGTTAGTTGGGTAATAGTATTTAAACTCTTCATTGTCTGGCTCCAAAATCCCATTAAAAACAGTCATTGGCCACAACCATGAAGAAAACCAAGTATCAACCACATCAGTTTCTTGAGTTAAGTCCTCTGCTTTCAAATCAGCTTTACCTGTTTTCTCTTGAGCTAATTTTAATGCCTCTTCAGCAGTTTCGGCAACAACAAAATCATTCTGACCTTTTCCGAAGAAATAAGCTGGAATTTGTTGTCCCCACCATAACTGACGAGAGATACACCAATCGTTAATGTTTTCTAACCAGTGCTTATAAGTATTTACAGCGTTCTTTGGGAAGAATTCAATCGTATTATCCAATACTTTATCAAGAGCAGGCTTAGCAATTTCATCCATTTTACAGAACCACTGCGTTGAAAGCTTAGGCTCGATAACAACTTTAGATCTTTCTGAACGCGCAACTTTGTTAAGGATGTCCTCAATCTTATCTAAAAGCCCTGCAGCTTCTAAGTCCTTAGAAATTTGCTTTCTAACCTCAAATCTATCTTGACCAACGTACAATTGAGCTGCTTCATTTAAAGTTCCGTCGTCATTTAGGATTTCGATAGACTCTAAACCATGTTTCGCTCCTAAGTTATAGTCATTAATATCGTGGGCTGGCGTTACTTTTAAAGCACCAGTACCAAACTCCATATCAACATACTCATCGAAAATCACAGGAATTTCTCTGTTTACTAGAGGAACAATAGCTTTTGCCCCTTTTAAGTGCGTGTATCTTTCGTCGTTTGGATTCACACAAATTGCAGCATCTCCTAAAAGCGTTTCAGGACGAGTTGTTGCGATTGTTAAAAACTCATCACTTCCTGCGATTTGATATTTAATATGAAATAATCTTGAATTCTCTTCAGTATGATAAACCTCCTCGTCTGATAAAGCAGTTTGACGCATTGGATCCCAGTTTACCATTCTTGCTCCACGGTAGATATAACCTTTGTTGAATAAATCAACAAAAACCTTGATTACTGAATCATGTAAGTTTTTATCCATTGTAAAAGCAGTTCTATCCCAGTCGCATGATGCTCCTAGTTTTCTTAACTGCTTTAGGATTATCCCACCGTATTTATCAGTCCATTCCCAAGCATGCTTTAAGAATTCATCTCTTGTAAGATCTTCTTTTTTAATTCCTTGCTCAGCTAATAAATCTAATACTTTATTCTCTGTCGCAATTGATGCGTGATCAGTCCCAGGAACCCAACAAGCATTTTTCCCTTCCAATCTTGCTTTTCGAATTAAAGCATCCTGAAGTGTATTATTAAGTGTATGACCTAAGTGTAATTGACCTGTGACGTTTGGTGGAGGAATAACAATAGTATATGCTTCTCTATCATCTGGTTTACTGCTGAACAAATCATTTTTCATCCAGTAGTCGTACCACTTCTCCTCAACTTTCGACGGATCATAGGTTTTTGCTAAACTGCTCATAACTTAAAATTTGAGGTGCAAAGATAAGATTTAGACGGTAGAAGACGGAATGTTAAAGACAGAAGTTTACTTCAAAAACTTTTTCATGTAATATCCCCAGATTGGCAGAGCCATGTTTGCTCCTTGACCTAATGCTCCATTTCTGAAGTGAGCACTTCGATCTTCACAACCAACCCAAACTCCGGTTACTACATTATTTGCAATTCCCATGTACCAACCATCAGAAGAACTCTGTGTTGTCCCTGTTTTTCCAGATATCTTTACACTTGCAGGGTATCCTCCATAAGGTTTGTTAGTTCTCAATCTATAACCTGTTCCTTGAATTGTTTTTCCATTATCCTCGAAACGCGTTGTATTCCCCTCCATTATCTCCATCATCTTATTCGCAGTCTCGGCACTTAAAACTTTGTGTTTTTCTGGCTTAGCCTCATACAACACTTTCCCATTTTTATCTTCTATCCTTAATAATGTAATTGGCTCGAAACGCTCTCCCTTATTTGCAAAAGCAGTATAAGCCCCAACCATTTCCCACAACGAAACGTCAGCTGTACCTAAGCAAATTGAAGGAACGGGCTCTAACCTACCATCTATTCCAAATCTTCTAGCAAATTCAATTGCGGTATAAACTCCTAATTTCTTAGTTAGTCCTGCCGCCACCCAGTTAATAGACTTAGCCAAACCGGTTTTTAAAGTAATTAATTCATATTCTAAATCCTTTGCTCCTGAGTTTGAAGGAGTCCATGATTCCGGAATTCCGTACTCACCTTTTGAAAAAGTGACTTCTTTATTCATAATCACTGTTGAAGGATCCATCCCGTGTTCAATTGCGGCAGCATATATAAAAGGTTTAAATGTTGAACCAACCTGCCTTTTTGCTTTAATATGATCATATTTAAAGTGCTTGTAATTAATTCCTCCAACCCAGGCTTTCACATAACCGGTTTGTGCATCAACACTTAATAAACCACCACGCAAGAACTTTTTATGGTAGAAAATGGAATCCAAAGGAGACATTGTTTTAGTAATGGTTCTTCCATCCTTCCATGAGAAAACCCTCATTTTTACCTTTTTGTTAAATACAACTTTCATCGAATCGTCAAAAGGCTTGAGTAATTCTTGGTATTCAGCATATTCTTTCTCTAGGTCTTCTTTTAAATCTGTTACTTCATCTTGATAACCTTCAAATTCTTTAAGTAAATCATCAAACTCTTCTTGATATTTATCAATCAACAATTCCTCATAATATTTAAGCGTATCCTTTCTCTTCAATAATTTCAAATCGAACTCTTTTTCATGCAAAGCCCCTTTGTACTTTTCCAATGAATCGATCATCATATCGTAAGGCCTCTTTACTTTTTTGTAATCATCATAAGCCTCTAAAAGATGTTTTTGTTTGTAATAAACAGATTGATAACGTGTACTTCTTCTCATTCCATCGTAAAGGATTTTTTTCAAAGATTCAGCCTCTTCTTCAGCAGAACCAGTTTGGAAATCAAAGGGCCCGTTCTTTCTCTTTCCCCATTCTCTTTCAAAAGCAGGTTGCAATTCGTTTTTCAAATGACGAGTCATCGCTTTCTCTGCCTCTTTCTGCATTTTAGAATCTATTGTTGTGTAGATTTTTAAACCATCTGTATACAAATTGTAATCATTTTCCTTTGCCCATTTTTTCATAAAACCTCGAATATGTTCACGGAAATAAGCAGCATATTCACTACCGTCTGATATATCCATTTTGGCAACATCTAAAGGGATAACTTTTAGAGAATCAAACTCCTCAGTAGTAATATATCCTGCATTACGCATTAACGCCATTACTGTATTTCTGCGACCCAATGATTTTGAATTATCTTCCCTCAATGGATTGTAAATTGTTGGACTTTTAAACATTGCAACTAAAGTTGCTGATTCCTCTATTGTTAGATCTTCTAAATTCTTCCCAAAATAAACTCTTGATGCATTATAAACACCTACTGCTGAGTGCAAAAAATCATATTGATTAAAGTACATCGTTAAGATCTCTTCTTTAGTATAAAGTCTTTCAATCCTAACTGCCATTACCCATTCTTTGAGTTTTTGTTTTATCCTCCCAAAAATGTTTCTGCTAGGTTTTTCGGTAAACAACATCTTGGCAAGTTGTTGAGATATTGTACTTGCCCCACCTTTACCACCAACAACAGATCCAGCTACTGCTCTACCTAAACCTTGGAAATCAATACCAGAATGATTTTCAAATCTTTTATCCTCAGTAGCAATCAGAGCGTTTACTAGATTGACTGGGATTTCGTCAAACTCAACATTAATCCTATTCTCTGTGTAGTAAGTCCCTATTAATGCTCCGTCCGCTGAATAAATTTCAGATGCTTGATAAAACTTTGGGTTTTCTAATTGCTGTGTACTTGGTAACTCTCCTAATAAGTTCCAATTAGCAATACCATAAAAAAACACCCAAGCTAAAAGAATACTTGAGCAAAAGAAAATCCAAAATCGAAAAATAAACTTGCGCACCCTAATAAAGTTTTCTCGAAGTTAATGTTTTCAGTTCCTTAATTCTTAATGCTCTATTAAATGCTTGTTAACAGTTATTATTTGAAAAGGGAACAGTATTTTTGACTAAAATTATTCTCTGTGAAATATTTATTTACGCTTGTAACTGGTCTAATTATATTCAGTTGCACCAATACAAATCAGAAATTTGAAAAAACCTTCAGTGGAGATTTTACTTTAACTCCTGCAGAAAGTGCGCTTTTAGTTTTTGATCGTTTTGTAGAACTGCAAAATGACTCTGTAAAAAAAGCAAAAGCGAAATCTGAATTAAAATCATGCGATTTAATTAATAAGCATAACACACTTGCGCTTTTTGTAAATAATTCAAAAATGGATGCAGCAAAAAGATTTATTCAAATTAATCAAGAGGAACTACTATTTGATGGAACTTCAGAATTCGTATGGAAAACTGGAAATAAAGAGTCATTGCTCTTTTTAAAAGACAATCGCAAATCTTTAGAAATAGGAGAACTTGTTTTATCTGTTGTTAAATCAGACTCTTTGATTAGTGTTCAATTTGCGCCTAACTCAAAAGAAGTTTTATCAGGATTTGCAATGAAACATCTCAACAGGCCAATTCTATTGGAAATAGACGGTCAGTTAATTACAACCGTAAAATCTTTTGGTAAGATGGAGAATGGTTTATTGGAGATAAAACTTTAATTGCTAAAACATCCCCTCACCCTGCGGGAGCTCCCCTTTAGAAGTAGAGCGGTTGAACAAAACTTTTTTAAAAAAAGAGGTCTTAATTATTCCACCAAGTACTACCTCAATAACGACACGTGCCCTATGAATACATGTTTGTCATGTCTTACAATATCTCTAACATGGACTTGCCAAACATAAACATCCATTTGAACTTGTTGCCCCATGTAAGTTCCGTCCCAAGGTGCGTTTCTATCATTAGATGAATAAATCAATTCACCCCATCTGTCCCAAATAGTGAATTCGTAATCATAATATTCCCAACCAATTCCTAAAGGAATGAAAACTTCATTAATCCCATCTCCATTAGGTGTAAAGGCATTAGGAGCATAAAAAGTAAACGAAGGCTGAACATAAATAGGTAACTCAAAAACACCTTTACAACCACTTCTGTTTGTAATTTCAACCCCTACATTATACCAACCTGAATCTTGGTAAACGTGGTGAGGTGCTTCATACTTGTTACTGGTATATTCTTCGGTTAAGATGTAGTCGTTTAAATATCCTTGAACTGAATCTCCATCACCAAAATTCCACTTGAACAAATCACCATACTTATACATTGCTTCAAATTTGATTTCCGGACTAGCCATCGAAGCTTCTCCACTTGTAACTTTAAATTGAACCTCTGGAGTTTTATGAACAACGATAAAACCTGTTGCCGAAGCTTTAGTTCTACAACTATCAGGACTAATTACATTAACAGCCACCTTGTAAATACCAGCTTCTTTGTATTCAAACACTTGATTTGGATCCTTCCCTACATAATCAATAATTCCATCACCTTCGAAATCGAATTCGTATGTAGGATCTGGCACATTAGTTTCAACGTTGAAAGGCATAACAAATGGTACACATCCTGATGAATCACCTGGAACAATTGCAATCTCGGGAGTAACATTGACCATTACAGTTACCGAATCAATAGCATCTTCACTACATCCATCGCTTAAAACGAAATAGTAAGTTGTTGTTGTTGTATCAGGCATAACAGTTAACACCGCTCTGTTTCTTGTTACAGTTGAAGTTAAAGGTTCACCAGTGTATGGCGCATTCGCAAAAACGCCTAAATTGTATGGATTACCACTACCTCCTGAAAGATAAGCCTGCAAAGGAGCCGTTTGTCCATCACAAATTATTTTTGCACCACTTGCACTAACTAACAACGGTTTTGAAATCTCTGTATTGAAACAAATTGGATCTGTAGTACACCCGTTTGAATCCGACACTTCAAAACAATATTCTTTTTCTTCATAAGCATTTAGTTCTCTTGGATTATCTGAAGTTTCTTCATCTAACCATTTGTACTGATAACCCGAAGTACCTCCACTTGCATACATCCATACTTGGTTTGAGTTCCCATAACACATTTGGATTTCTCCTGTGAAATTCGGTACAACTGGAGTCGGTTCATCAATATCAATACAGCTGCTTACTTTACATCCATTGCTATCTGTAAGCATTAAACAATAGTTTCCAACACCAATTCCGGTTAAAACTTCATCAGTTGAATTAACCTCTTCTCCAGACCACTCATATGTAAAAGGAGCTATACCACTAACAAAAGGATTAACCGTTCCATCGAAAGAGTCATGACATTTTGCAGCTGTTCCAATTAATGAGTCTATTACAGGTTCCACATCAAAATCTAATGATACCGAAATATCTTTCGAACATGAATTTTCATCCGTAACAGTCACTAAGAAAGTATCTGGACACAGACTAATGTTTTTAGCCTCTCCAGTATTTGCCCCAGCTCCAAACCAGTTATATGAATAAGCTCCTGTACCACCAACTGCTGTAATTTCAGCCTCACCATTACAAAGTCCACAAATCGCATTCTTTGAAACATAAGATAATTTGATTGAATCAGGCTGTGTGATTGTTTGAACTAATGAATCTACACATCCATTTGCATCGGTAACTAACGCTTTATAATCTCCAATACATAAACCTGAAATTGACTCTTCAGATTGCCCACTAGACCAGCTATAACTATAAGGTTTTGTACCGCCAGTAGAACCAAGAGAAATACTTCCATCGCAAGATTCATAACATGTAAGATTAGTAAATTCCGCCACCGATAACGCTAAAACTTCTGGCTGTGTAACTTCGGCAGCAGCTTGCACCGAACAACCTTTAACATCCGTTACTTCAACTGCAACTTCTCCTGCTAACAATCCAACAGAAACAGTTGAATCGCTACCGTTTTGCCAACTATAAACATAAGGTTGGGTACCACCATAAGCCTCAACACTTGCCTGCGCGTCACTTAACCCAAAACAAGAAACATTTTCGTTAACATACACATTAGCTGTTAAAGCTTCTGGCTCTGTAATACAAATTGGTTTTGAAGCTTTACACCCTGCTGAATCAGTTACATTTATTTTATAACACCCTGCTAATAATCCTTCAACAGATTCATTTGAAACATTAAATGATTGATTAGTTGAACTTAAAAATTCATAGATAATTTCACCATCTCCACCAATTACTTCAAAAGATACCGCACCATCGGCACCTCCCTTACAAGAAACATTTGTTGAATCTGCAATTGTAATTTGTGGCCCTGCTATATCACTGATGCAGAATGTAGTATCCAAGGCACAATTATTTTCATCTGTCACAACTGCAGTATAACATCCAGCCAATAAATTGTTGTTACAAGCTAGTTTATTCATAGTATTAGACCAACTATAATCTATATTCCCAGTACCTCCATTCACTGTTAAACAAATTGATCCATTGTTTTGACCACAGTTCGCATCTGTAAGTGCCGCAGACAATTGAATTGGTGATGGCTGTACAATTGAAATCACATCTGAAATCGAACAATTGTGAGCATCTAAAACATTAACATTGTAATTACCAGCACATAAGTTATTCAATGCGAATGTATCTTCAGCGTTATTACTCCAAGTAAATGAGTAAGGTGCCGTACCTCCATTTACATTCATACTTAATTCACCATTACATGCATCAAAACATGTAACATCCGATTTAGTAAGTATACCCGTCAATAGTTCAGGTTCCGTAACTGTAAAAGTTTTACTTATCGAACACCCTTTTGAATACTGAACGTCAACTGAGTAAGATCCAGCCAAAAGGTTTTGGTTTGATAACGACTGAACTCCATTAGACCAATTAATTTGATAACCACCGTTCCCTCCTTTTACATTGATTTGAATATATCCATTAGCCTCACCAAAACAATTTACATGCTTCAATTCAACTAATTCAATCTCTAACGAATCTGGTTGTTTCACCTCAATGGAATCAATAAATGAACAACCATTATCATTTCTGATTTCAACACCATAAACTCCTGCAGACAAATCATTAAGATTTTGATTATTCGAAGCATTTGTCCAGGTATAACTCATAGTTCCCTCACCGCTTAGAACAGTTAATTCAATAGAACCATCATTACTTTCAAAACAACTTAAATCTGCAGTATTTAATGAAGCTGAAACTTGCTCAGGGTTGTTTAATTTAAAAGACTCCGTTAACGAACAATTATTTTCATCGTTAATCGTAAGTGAATAATTACCTGGACAAGCATTAGCAAAACTATCTTGGCCTGATACTATATCATTCAAATTATCTTTCCAATTATAAGTGTAAGTCCCTGTTCCTCCAACAACTGTAGACTCAACAATACCATCGCAGCTATTATTACATAAAGGATGATTAATTGATAACTCTATTTCTAAGACATCCGGTTGAGTAATTAATACGTTAATTGAATCTTTACACCCTTTTGAATCTGTAGCTAAAACTTTGTATTGACCTTCGCAAAGGTTAGTTCCTACAGGGCTATTAATTCCATTATCCCAAGAATAATTTACATTACCAATAGCTCCAGTTAACTCAACCTCAGCGATTCCATTACAATCTTCAAAACATAAAGCATTTTCTTGGCTTACCAAATCCATTACTGGCGGAGGAGTTGATTCTAATATTGCCGAATCAAAAACATTACAACCATTCTCATCAGTTACAGCAACATTATAAGTTCCAGCTGATAAATTATGAATTGAATCTCCTTCAAAACTATTGTTCCATCTATATCTATACTTTCCTTTCCCTCCTTTTGCTTCAGCATATACGGTTCCATCCGATAAATTACAGTGCTCAGTTAAAACACCAGTAGTAACTTCTAATCTTGGAGGTGTATTGATATCAAAATAATCTACAACATTACAATTGTTCGCATCGATCACCTCAACAGAATATCTACCATAACATAAATTCTCCACAACCTCAGTCTTAGATAAAGTACTTTGATCCCAGTCAAAAACATAAGGCTTTGTACCACCTGATACATTCAAATCAATTCGCCCTTCACAAGTATCATAACACTTTAAACTTGTAACCGATTCATTAATCATTAACGGTTCAGGCTGCGTAATTTCAATCGTATCAGAAACAAACTCACATCCATTTCTATCAACCATTTTCGCAACATACTTACCTTTTGCCAAACCAATAATAACTGGTGCATTCACATAATTAATAACCTGAGCTCGATTCTTATTAGCTTGAAATTCAGTAAATTATGTTGGTAAAAACTTGTTAGGAAATATGGTGATTTGCAGAAAAATAGCGATTTTTATTACTTCTAAACAAATGAAAATCAAATATTTAACATGCA
>CAXRIN010000064.1:0-9972 GCA_964230605.1 Flavobacteriaceae bacterium | reverse complement strand
AATCTGTTAACTCAAAGTGATCCACCAAAATCTCTGGTAAAATCATCTTTATCAAATCTAAATAACCTTCCAAAACTCAAATCTTTAATCAAAGCAAGTTACGTTTATTTAAACTTCTCCCCAACTTTTGGGACTGATCCTTTGTGGGGTACAACCTGGACGCCTGCTGATATTAATAATTCTGGTTTCGGAGTTGCGTTATCTGCTAAGTTATTATTTGGTTTGCC
The DNA here is from genome assembly GCA_964230605.1 of Flavobacteriaceae bacterium. Lineage (GTDB taxonomy): Bacteria > Bacteroidota > Bacteroidia > Flavobacteriales_C. The sequence goes on along the minus strand of CAXRIN010000064.1, from coordinate 9,745 downwards.
TGGAAATGCAGAAGTTGACAATATATCAATTACAATTTCCTCAACTGCTCCGCTGCCTGTTGAACTAACGTTTTTTAAGGCTACTGGTTTAGATTCGAAAGTGAAATTGACTTGGGAAACATCTGTTGAAGTTAATAACGATTACTTTGAGGTTCAAAATTCTAAAAATGGAGTTGATTTTGAGACGGTTGGTGTGATTGATGGGCAAGGTAATACCAATGAAGTTTCTAATTATGAATTTGAACACGATTTCCCATTTGCTGGATTTAATTATTACAGATTGAAACAAGTTGATTTTAATGGAGCTTTTGAATATTCAGATATAGAGTTGGTTAATTTTAACATAACTGCATTCAGCGATTTTCAAGTTTATCCTAATCCAGTATCAGTAGGCTCAAACTTAAATGTCTCGTCAAATTTTGATGAGTCATTTTATGTAACTGTTTACTCAAATGATGGGAAAGTAGTTTTGAGTGAATACTTAAAAGGATCAAATCAAATTGATGTGTCAAAATTTTCTGCAGGATCTTATTTGTTGAATATCAAATCGAACTCAGGAGTATTCACGCAAAAGCTTTTGGTTAAATAAAGCTCAATTTCAGTCAGCTAAGAAATTATAAACCTCTAAAAGGTTTTTAAATTGTTTCTCACTTCCGGCTTGAATTAAATCTGCTTCAGGGCGGTGAGTAAGAATTCCAATTGGAACCATGTTTCCTTGTTTTGCAGCTGAAATGCCGGTAGTACTATCTTCAAGAACCCAAGTTGAACTTAATTCATGATTGCTTATAGAAAGTTTGTTGGCGAGTGAAAGATAGGCTTCAGGATGAGGTTTAGGGAATTTGTAATCCTCAACACCTGTAAAAATTTCAAAATCTAATTCTAATTGATCAATACTATTTTGAATAAATTGTTTGGTTGCATTACTAGCAATTCCAAAAGGTATATTCTTTGATTTCAAAAGTTGTGTTAATTCTCTAACTCCAGGTAAAAGTTTTGGAGGTGTTGATGAAGTGTGCAGTAATTCAGCTTTTAAATCATGCAGGTTTTGAGTTTGTGATACGTCACCTCCTAGATGGCAAAAGTATTCAGCAATTATAATAGGTGCTTTACCTGCGTGGGTTGCAGTGGGGAAAGCGGGAGCTTTGTTTTTGAAAATTTCAAAATAGGCACCAGACCATGCGTCGTAGTGAACTTCAAAGCTATCGACAACAACTCCATCAAAATCAAATAAAACTGCGCTTGGTTTATTCATTCAATAAATCTTTGAGGTAGGAATTTAAGAATTTGTTTTTAGGATCCATTTGTTTTCTCAAAGTTTTAAATTCTTCCCATTTAGGGTAAATCTTTGCCATCTCTTTGTCTTTTGCGGCAAATCTTTTTGCCCAATGCGGTCTTCCTCCATGCTTTAAAAAAATTTCTTCAACAGTTTTGAAAGCTTCATAATTATCAGCCGCAGCGGCGTTTCTGCAAACGCAACCCATGGTAACAATGTTTTTTTTGTAAGCATAGCTTAACCATGAAGTATCAGCATTTAGAAAACGCACATCCATTGGGATATGAATGAAAGCATTGTTTTTCCATGAGTTAATAGTTTGTTTAAGCTCTGTAAAAACGTCTTTGAATTTTTCTTGATCAATTGTCCATTCAGCCAACTCAAGTGTTGAACCTCTTGATTTTGTTACTGTTGCTTGGTAAAGTGAGCCTAAATGTTCCTTTTTACTTTTGAAGAAAAAGCTATACAGTAGTTTATTTGCTATAACCGTGAATTTTGGAAAGCGATGAGTGTATTTGTAAAGGATTTTTGAAGCAGTCCTTCTGTGCTTTAAAAAGCTAGGACCATCAACTTTTTTGAAATTAAAATCCTTAGCAACCTTTTTACCTTTTATAGAATACCCATAACCTGTATGAGGTAGCCACAGAATTCTTAAAAAATCGAATTTTTTAAGGTCGGTTTGAAAATTATTTAGCCAAACCTCATCTTTTTCGGGTCCTTCTTTTAGATGTAAGTAATAGATGTCTTCACACTGGAAAGTTATTTCGGTAATAATTCCTAGAGTTCCCAGTGAAACTCTTACTGCGTTTAAAAGATCAGAATTGGACTCGATACTTTCGATTTCTCCGTCGGCTTTAATTAGTTTACAGCTAAAAATATATTCAGAAAGTAATTTACCGCTTGTTCCATGAGTTCCAGTAGCTATAGCTCCTCCTACAGTTACTGTGTTAATATCAGGAAGACATGGAATACACCAGTTTTCATTTTCAACAGCTTCTATTAAGTCCACTAGTTTAGCCCCAGATTGAATAGTGATTCTTTTATTTGTCTTATCGATATGAGTGATTTTGTTAAATCGATTCATGTCAATTAAAGACTCATTTCCAGCAGCTATATCCGCAGAAGATTGTTTATTACCAAAAAATCTTATAGTGTCCGATTTTTTTACAATATCAGCTATTTCTTCTTCGGTTTCTGGCGTAAAAAGATTTTTGTAAGGATGCTTAATGTTTTCATTCCAACTTACCCAAACACCATTATTTTTCAATTGCATGCAACAAAGGTGTGATCTATTTTAAGAAATCAAAATTAGGATTGATAGTTTTTTCAAAACAAACTATTGTTTGAATGAATGACAAGGCTCTATTTTTTTGATTGACTTGTAATCCACACTCCAAGAATTACAATTAAGGTTCCTAGTATTTGTAATGATGAAAAGCTCTCGTCCAATATAAAATAAGCTAAAACTAAAACCCAAATTGGTCCTACGCTGGAGGTGATTGCAGTATTACTTGCGCCAATGTTTTTAATAGCGTAACTCATCATAAAAGAGGGTAGGACAGTGCTAAGGGTTGAAATAGCAAGCGCAATTATAAAAACTTGCCATGGATAATCAAGCATGTTAATTTCATTGGCAATGGCATAATGAATTAAAGTAGCTATACAGGATACAATCATACTATAGCTTGTGAATTTCATTGATCCAATTTTTGGGATAAGGCGCTCGCTTGCGACTAAATAAATGGAAAAGGTAAAGGCACTTCCGAAAATTAATAATGCACCAAACCAAAAGTTTTCATTTGTTCCAAATTCAACTTTATCCCAAAATGCTAAACTAATTCCTGAGTAGGTTAAAAAGATGGCCAATATTGTTTGCCAGTTTATTCTTCGTTTGAACACGATCGCTGAAAGTATTGTTGTGATTGTAGGGTAAACAAAAAGAATCAACCTTTCCATCCCGGCTGAAATGTACACTAATCCCCATATGTCCAAGAAGCTTGAGAAATAATAACCAATAACACCAAGCGTGATTAATATTGCCCAGTCTGCTGCCCCAAATTTTTTATCAGAAACATGTTTACTTTTTCTTGCAGCAAAAAATATGTAAAAAGGAAGCGCAAATCCCATTCTGAGTACAAGAAGAGAAAGTTTATCAATTTCGTACCAATAAGCCATTTTAATGAAAATAGCTTTACATGAAAACAACAGTGCCCCAACAAAAGCAATTATAAATGATGTTGTTTTGAGATTGTTGTTTTTCATCAATTAAAGATACTTGCAAAACATAAAAGTCTATCGAATAATACCTTTTGTTTTACGAGGATTTAGTATTTTTCGGATATGAATCGTAAAGAATTCCTTCTTAAATCAAGTTTAGCTGGAATTGGGCTTAGTGTGTTGCCTTCGATTTCCTTTGGAAAAGAGAGTTTAACTAACAAAAAAACTGAGCTGATTAATTCGCTTATTAGTTACGCTAAAGATCATATGGAATTGATTCTAAAAAAGGATTTTTTCACAGAATGGTCTGATAATGAGGATTATCATTATTATCTCTATGTTTCTGAGCCTAACAAAGTTGAGTGTCCAAAAGAGGTGAAAGATTACTTGTATTTTGGTACAGATAAGGATTTAGCTGTAGCTAAACAAAAAGAATTTGTTGAGGCAGGAAAACATACCTTAATATACAAAAGGGAAGGGGCGCACGATTTTACTATTACAAATGCTTTATTGAATTATAGCAATGAGAGTTTGGCTTTTTTAATTTTTCATGAAGCTTCACATCAGCACTTTGACAAGAAAACAAAGCTTTCAATTGATTTGGAAGAGGCGGCGTGTGAAGTTATGGGAGGTTTTGGAGCAAAGTTTTATGCCGAAAGATTTGATGAGGTGGATTCCAAGAAGGTAAAACGTTTGGTGAAATTGATTGAGAAAACTTACGAGTTGATTAACAATACGGCTGGTAAAATAACCGATGATTTAAATTCAAACGATAAGTTATACAGGAAGTTAGAGAGTAAATTATTTCCTGAATTTTATAAGAGTGACGCTTTCATTCAGCAAAGATTCATTCATCCTGTAAATAATGCATATTTGCTTAAAAATCAATTCTTTGCTAAAAGATATGAGTTGGTAAAGTCTGTTGCAGAGAAAGATAAATTTATTAATACTTTCCTTTATACTTTAGAGAATCTTCCTAAAAAAGAAGAGAAAGCTATTGAAGAATTAAAAACTAAGATAGTAGAAGTTAAATAATTAATTTCTTTTTCTTTTCCATCTTCTGTGCGACCACAACCACAATTCAGGTTGCTGCTTAATGTTTTTTTCAAGTAGTCTTGCGTATAACTCAATTGGGTCACTCTCATCCTCCATAGGAATGATTTTGAACTCTATTTCATAATATCCAAGTTTAGGCTGAGTTACATGAGGGTATACTAATAACTGATTACATTTTTTAGCCATTCTATCAGCCCCGACCAAAAAAGCTGTGTCTTGGTTTAAAAAAGTCGTCCAATGCATTGAACTTTTAGTCATTGGTGATTGATCTCCAATAACATAAGTGATGGTTAAATTTCCTTCTCTATTATTTTTAACCAGTTCCTTAAATCCAGATTGGGATTCAATGCATTGATTTCCAAATCTTTCCCTTAATAAAAGCATGAAGTCATTAAAGTATTTATTTGATTGCTTTTGATAGAATGACATGAATTTGTAAGGTGTATACAGTGGAAGGCATGACATCCATTCCCAATTTCCAAAATGTGCAGAATATAGGATGATGCTCTTTTCTTCTTTGTACAAATTATTGAGAAGTTCTGGGTTTTTGAACGAATAACGCTTTTTAATATTTTTTGGAGATATAGTTAGCAATTTAACAGCTTCGAGAAATACTTCGCAGAAATGCTTGTAGAATTTTTGTGCGTCCTCTTTTATTTCTTTTTCGGATTTATCAGGAAAGCTATTTCTGAGGTTTTGGAAAACTACTTTTTTTCGGTAGCCAGCAACATAAAACAATAAAAAATAGGCAAATCGAGCAATTCCGTAAATGATCCAAAAAGGTAGTAAAGAAAGCAGGTAAAACGGTGCGTATTTTAGGTAGTTTTTGGCGCTCATTGAGTGCGAAATTAGTTATTTCTTGTTTGAATAATGGAACAAGATGTCTTTTTCCCTTTTGGTAAGTGAACTATATCCGCTTGCAGAAATTTTGTCGAGAATCGAGTCTATTTCAGCTTGAGTTACTTTTTGATTCACGTTGTATTCTTCGTCAGACATTTTCCGAACTTTTTCTTGACTGTAAACTACTTTCATTTTTGGTTTACGTTTGAATAGTCCAGTTAAGCTGTCAATTAGCTTGTTGATTCCAGCTGTGATATCTTTACCTTGTCTGAAAGACGCGGCAAACCAATATCCAGCAGCAGCTCCAGCTAAATGGCCTATGTGTCCTCCAGTATTGGAGTCGTAAAAGTTGATTAGGTCAAGTAATACAACCGCAATCCCTATCCATTTTAATTTTACATTAAACAGTCCGAAAGGACGAACCATCGTGTTAGGCGTGTAAGCGGCGATTCCTATTGTAATAGCCATTACAGCGGCTGATGCTCCCCAAGCATATCCTTCGGTTTTAAAAAGCGGGGAGAGGTTAGTTATTATTAATAGTACGATTCCGCCCATTAAACCACCTAATAAATAAAGACCGAAAAGTTGTTTTTGACTGAAATAATTTAAAAACAATCTGCCCAGAAAATACAATCCGACCATATTCCAAAGGATGTGGCTAAATCCTATATGCACGAACATATGAGTGATAAGGCTGTAAGGTTTAAATATAGCTTCAAAGAAACTATTAGTAGGTAATGCTACCCAACTTGCAAATAACCAACCTGAATCACTAAAACCTAATCCCGTAAATAAACCTCTTAGGATTGCCAAAAGCACAAATGAAATGAAAACGGCAACATTTACATAAATTAATCTAGTAAGAATGTCACCTTGCTTAAACCTTTGTTTTATGTCTAGCCAAATTTCATTCATCACTTATATCAAATGTTTTTTACGCCATTCAGAAATAATTATCCAGCCAAATAACGCCCCTCCAAGATGGGCAAAATGGGCTATGTTGTCACCTGCTGAAAATTGGAAACCTTGAATTAATTCATACCCCGCATAAAGCATGACGAAATATTTTGCTTTGATTGGAATAGGAAGGAAAAGTAAAAATATCTTTTGGTTTGGAAACAAGATTCCAAATGCGGTAAGTAACCCAAAGAGAGCACCAGAAGCTCCTAAAGTAATATTGAAAGTATTGTAGTAACCGTTTGATAATTGTCTGTCGTTTATTACAGCTTCAGAATACCATGTTTCCAATTGATTAACAACTTCATAGTTTTCCCATAGCTGTGAGGCCATATGTAGGAATACTGCACCAAAACCAGTTAGTAAATAGAAAATTAAGAACTTCTTTTCTCCAAGTCTCATTTCAATGGCACTTCCAAACATATACACCCCAAACATATTAAATAAAATATGAGAAAAACCTCCATGCATAAACATGTGAGTTAAGAGTTGGTAAGCTCTAAAATCTGGTGATTTGTAAAAATGTAAAGCAAAATTTTCAGTAAAGCCTGGAACAAAATTTTGCAAACCAAAAACAATCAAATTAAGAATAATAAGATTTTTTGTAATTGGTGGAATATTGTTGAAATCAAACATTAACCTAATTTATCACTAATTTCTTCGGCGGTAAAGTTAAAAAATGTTGACTTACCTGATGGATTGATATACGGTGATTCACAATAGAAAAGTTGTTGTACAAGTCCTTTCATCTCTTCTTCCTCCATTTTCACGCCTCGTTTGATTGCAATGTTTCTACTAAGGTTTTTAGCTAGCGCTTCTCTTTTATCAATTCTGATTTCGTCACCATTGATCTTAAACTGTTCGATTAGCTGCTCAATTAATTGCTTTGCATTCAATTCATGTAAATCAGCAGGTAAACCATTAATTACAAAATCATTTGGTCCAAATTCATTGATGTCTATCCCCATTTGCTGAAGCTCTGGAAGGACATCTTTTAGTAAAACAGCATCGGCTGCTTGTAACGATATCGATTCAGGGAAAAGTAATTGTTGAGAGGCGTTTTTTTGCTCGTTAAGAGATTTTTTAAAATACTCGTAAAGTACCCTTTCATGAGCCCTTCTTTGATCAATAAAAATCAGTTTTCTGTTATGGAAAGTCTGAATATATTGATTGTAGATTTGTTTTACGAAAAGAACTTCTTCTGCTTCATTATCTTCAATGAGTTGCTTTTGTTCGTGTTCTTCTTCAAATTCAATTTCTCCGATAAGATCATCAAAGTTTTCGTTCTTCAAATCTCTATCATCTTCGTAAAGGTTTTTCCAATCAAAATTTGGTTTAGAAGCATTGGATTTGAATGACGAACCAGAACTCCAATTTTTACTTTGAACATCACTTTGATCTTCTTGTTCAAAAGGATTAAATCCCGGAGTTACTTGAACTTTCGGTTCAGAAAGTGGACCATCAAAAGAAGGGTTGTAAGTGTTGAAAGAAGTTTCCTGATCAAAATCCAAAGTAGGAGCAACCTTAAATTTATTCAAGCTCTGTTTAGTTGCTGCTCTAAGTATTGCATAGATTGATTTTTCATCTCCAAACTTAATTTCAGTTTTTGTAGGATGGATATTAATATCAACTTCCGCAGGATCTATTTCTAACTGAATAAAATAGGTTGGATATGCTTTGGGAGGTAGTAAATCCTCCATCGCTTGAGCAATTGCATGATTCAAATAATTGTTCTTTATGAATCTTTTATTGACAAAAAAGAATTGTTCTCCGCGTGTTTTTTTTGCGAATTCAGGCTTTCCAATAAATCCTGAGATACCAACAATATCTGTGTCTTCATCTATAGGGACTAGTTTTTCGTCAAAAGACTTACCGAAAATCGATACAATTCTTTGTCTGAAGTTTCCTTTTTCTAAATGATAAACCTCTGAATCGTTATTAATAAGGATGAAGTTAATTTCAGGGTGTATCAAAGCCACACGCTGAAACTCATCAATAATGTGCCTAGTTTCAACTGAATTTGATTTTAAGAATTTTCGTCTAGCCGGAATATTGTAAAACAGATTCTTTACTGCAATAGAAGTTCCTTGTGGAGTAGATGTAGGTTCTTGAGTTGTAATTTTACTTCCTTCATTAATCAAATGAAAACCAAGTTCATCTTTTTGTCGGCGAGTTTTCATTTCCACATGCGCAACAGCACAAATTGAAGCCAAAGCCTCACCTCGGAATCCTTTAGTACAAAGAGAAAATAAATCTTGAGCTGAGTTGATTTTAGATGTTGCATGACGTTCAAAACTCATTCTGGCATCTTGCTCAGTCATTCCGCAGCCATTGTCAATTACTTGAACCAATGTTTTACCCGCATCTTTTATAATTAACTCAACAGTTGTAGCTCCAGAATCAATAGAATTTTCCATTAATTCTTTAACAACACTAGCCGGCCTTTGTATAACTTCACCTGCCGCTATTTGGTTGGCTACCGCATCAGGCAACAGGTTAATCACGTTTTCCATTAATCTAACTTTTTCAAAACTTCCTCAATCTTGTCCACATAGAGGATTAACAAAATTAAAATCACAGCAAGTACAGCTGCTTTAATCAACATTCTTTGTCGGCCAGCTTTTCTTAAATCAGTAAAAGGTACCCTGTCATACCTGTCGTACATAGCATCAGCAAATTTCTTTTCCTTGAAAGAAATTCTTTTAGGTTCCTCATTCAAGTATTTACCTTTTTGATATTGAGGTTTGTAATTGAATTGCCTGGGCTTTCTATTTGAAAAGAATGAAAACATTGTGTTCAAAGGTAACCAGAGGTAGGTGGATTAGCTATTTTTTAATGCCTCTTTTGTTCACTATTAATTAACAAAATTAAGGTTGATAAAGTCTTAATTGAAAAGTCTTGAAAATTTTTTGTAACCTTTCAATAGGACATTTAGTTAAGGTATATACCACACATTACAAGCATACCTAACCGAACCTTAAAAGGTAGACCGAGCATTACAGTAAGCCTTGTTGAATAACCCGTTCGATATTGTAATCACGACAAATTTTAAAGAAACAAACAATGTTTGAATGATGCATTGTATTCATTTTATGTACTTGGGGGTACGCTAAGGGATACAATTTTCAGATATAGACACAGGTTTGCAAAAACTTGCTTTTCCAGCAATGGGACATGTTAAGCCTTTTTCTTGGGGAAGAAAGGGTTAAAATTTAAAGTACGTTTTAAAATGGGGAATTATGAAAATTGTAGATTATCTAACATTATTGTCCGATAAAAACACAAAAAAATCCAATTGATACTGCAACTGCTTGATTTTAAGGTTTATACATTTTACATTTTAACGAAAATAAAAAGTAAGCCCCTTTAAAATAGTGTAGGTCGCATCAATTCTTCATACGT
>CAXRIN010000063.1:0-2659 GCA_964230605.1 Flavobacteriaceae bacterium | reverse complement strand
AATGCGTTTTTAGCCGCAGCAGGTTGGAATTTTAAGAAAATGATGATGCTATTAAAGCAAGAGGTCTTTTTGATTGTTATAACATCAAATTTTTATTCGTTCAAAAAATACTAAATATCGATTTTTAAGGAGCGACTACTTAGCTATGGATGGTATTGAAAGTACTTTACTCGAAAAAGTTGCTTTCAACTCTGCAAGTAAAACTGCAAAAAACAAAGTTTCTGTTTTGATTGAATTAAGAGATGAAGAGCGTGCAGTTGAAATTATGGAAGAAATAGGGGCTCAATTATTGGATTAGGCAGCAACGTATCCTTGTAGCCAGTTTTGAGCTTCGTCTTGGTTAACGAAGGCTTGTACCGGACAATTATTTTTTGTCTTAAAATTAAGATAGGTGTTTAGTACAACTTTTTGAAAACCTGATTTAATTAAAATACCAATAGCAGAAGAAATACCAATTGTTTCTTCGGAAAGTAATGATATTACCTCTTCTAATGATGATTTTTCAATTCTGGTTAAATCTAAAAGGAGAGGTTTTTTTACACCATTAAATGCGTGATTAATAGAGTTTGCTTGTTCAATAACGTAAACCTTTTTAAAACCGCTTCTGGTTTTCATTTTACTGATAATTATTCCATTATCTGTAAACTCTATACTATTTGTAGTGGTCTTAACCAATTTTAATATCGATGGTGTAAAAATACGACATTTGTAAATGTGATGTCAAGTTGTTGTATATCTTTTATAAACAGGACTTAAATCTCATGTTATTTACCTCTTCCTTGAATAACAACAAGAATTGTGTAAATAAGTATTTTAAAGTCTACAATTAGAGACCTGTTTTCCATGTAGATTAAATCAAACTTTAATCTTTCAATCATTTCATCAACATTCTCAGCGTACCCATATTTAACTTGTCCCCAAGATGTGATACCTGGTTTTATTTTGTGCAAGTATTTGTATTGAGGAGCTTTAAGGATTATTTGATCAATAAAGAATTGACGTTCTGGTCTTGGACCAACCAAACTCATATCACCAATTAAAACGTTCCAAAATTGTGGCGTTTCATCCAGTCGGGTTTTTCTTAAAAATCGCCCAATAGGTGTAATTCTATCATCTTTATCTTTAGAAAGCGCAGGACCATTTTTTTCGGCATCAATATACATTGATCTGAATTTTATGATTTTAAAAGGCTTTCCTCTCAAACCAATTCTTTCCTGTGTGAAAAAGATAGGCCCTTTTGAACTCAATTTTACTAATAACCCTACTATTAAATAAAAAGGAAACCCAATTATTAATACTAGGGCTGAAATGAATATATCCAAAAGTCTTTTAGTTACAATTTGCCATGAGGCCATGCTTCCCATTGAAATTTCAATAAGCGCAGCATGAAGTATTGAGTTCATTTTTACCTGACCAGTAAGTATATTATACAAATCGGGGATGATTTTTACTTTAACGTTGTTTTCTTGTAAGTTGGTAAGGATGTTTTGAATAGCCTCATGTTCCTTCGACTCCAAAGCAATGATCACTTCTTCGATATTGTTCTCTCGGATAATTTCATTGGCTTTTTTATAACTTCCTAGATGAGGGATTTTCTGGTCAAGAACAAATTGTTCTTTTCTATCATCAACATGTAAGAATCCAATTATTTTGTATCCGGCTGATTTCTTTGCGTTTTCAAGTTCATTGTATAGTTGTAAAGCTTTCTCATTACTGCCTATCATTATTGTATTAAAACCAATAATTCTTTTATGAATTTTACGAGCGGATATGGTTGTAATGATATATCTTGACCAACCATTTAGGATTAGTTGAACAGAAAAAAGGAACCCGATACTCTTGTAATAAGCTACGTACTTGTTATGATTAGTGTCGTCAAGAACAAAAAGGAAGAAAATTACTAGGCATCCAACAAGACACGATGCAAAAACTTGGGCAAATTCTTTTAATCTTGATTTTCTGTAAACATTATGGTAAAGTCCCTGAATTCCATAAAGTATTACCCATCCTAATGGAATGAAAGTTATTCCAAACCAAAACTTATCGTTGGAAAACATTTCATTCCAATCGTAATGAAATGGGTATTCAATAAATCTTTTTCTGAAGATGAAGAATAAAAGCCATGCAATAGCACTAGTGATATAATCACTAATAATATATTTAAATACCTCAAGCTTTTTATTCATAACTTTCCTACGCCGCAAAGATAAGCAAAGGAAGTTGATGCCTTATTCAAACAATCCAGGAAGAATTAATTTGTAGGCTAAAAGTCCTAAAATACTGATTGTAACAACCGAAATGGCAAATCGAATTCTTCTATTTACAACATCACGATGCATTTCTTTTAATAATTCACTCATCACTTGTTTGATTTCATCAGCAATTTTATCAATTGCCTTGTCTTCTTTTATAACGTAATCCATCACACCTTCATTCAAACATTTAACAGCAGTTGAAATACTCTGTTCTCCTGTAAGAACGATGATTTTTGTGTTTGGAGATTTGAATTTTAATTCCCTAATCTGATTCCCCACAATTATACCTAAACCGTAAGTTGAGTACGGAGTGAACACCTTTCTTTACAGAAAAGATTGGTTATGAATATTTTAAGGTTTATTGAAGAGTTTCCAGATGAACACAGTTGTATCACTCATTTTAA
>CAXRIN010000062.1:0-33425 GCA_964230605.1 Flavobacteriaceae bacterium | reverse complement strand
AATGCGTTTTTAGCCGCAGCAGGTTGGAATTTTAAGAAAATGATGATGCTATTAAAGCAAGAGGTCTTTTTGATTGTTATAACATCAAATTTTTATTCGTTCAAAAAATACTAAATATCGATTTTTAAGGAGCGACTACTTTAACAGGTGGAGGTAATATACCTAATGCTAATTTTTCGAAAATATTTTTCAGTGTGATTATTGGTTTTGTAAATCCAGCTGAGAATATATTGGCAACTAATGCAGCTATTAAAATTAGTATCAAACCAATTATAATAATTGAGTTTCTGATTTTATAAATTTGTGCAAAAGCTTCTTCTTCATCGATTTCTGAAAGGATTGCCCAGTGTAATCCTAATATATTTAAGTTCGAGTATGAACTTAGAACATCTACACCTCTATAATCCTTAATTATTTTTTGGTCATCATTACCAGCAAGTGCTTCTTTGGCTGCTTCAGTATGAATAGGAGCTAACCCTATAGACGTTTCAAGTTTGTTAATTAAGTCAACTGATTCGTTATCTACTTGGATTCACTTAACACATTTAAGTATGCAGTCTTATCTTCCTTTAAAAATCTAGATACGGAACGCATTTTTTCATCGCTCCCAATAAGATATGTTTCTCCAGACTTCCCAAGACCATCTGATTCCCATTGTTCATCACCAGTCATTATAGAATTAATATTGTCAATAGGCATTTGGAATACTAATACCCCTACTTTTTTTCCTTTATCAAATATTGGGCTTGCAATGAATGAGGCTGGTGCATTGTAAGACGGCTGGTAAAATTTAAAATCCTCTAAAACTACATATTCTGCATTACTTGCATTTAGAGCCTTTTTGTATACATTGGCAAAATTTGTGTTTTTATACGGTCCATTAATTAAGTTAGTCCCAAAATCAACTTCTTTAAAAACAGTGTAAACTATATCACCCTCTAGATTCAGAAGAAAGATATCATAGTAACCAAATTTTTGTAAATAGCTATTGAAACCAGGGTGGACTTTATCATGCCAATTTACATATTTTTTTAAGGAAGATGGAGTCGAATCATTTGACTCAGGTTGTATATTCTTAGTTATTAATACATTTTGGGCAATAATACCATTATTTGTAACTGGTAAAAAGCTTTCTGCTTTCGTTTCTTGCTTAGAGTTGTTATTCAGTTTAGGAATAAAACCGGTGTTATAGTAAGCAATGATATTTTGTTTTAATTGTTCAATAGAGTTTGATTTGAAATTCGTGTCTAAGTATTTAAATTCTTTAGTAAATCCTTTAACAGCTTCTATTGTTGTTAAGTCTTCAGAAAGGGTTAGGACTTGATTTTCAATTTGTTTGAAATAATCTTTAATTGCTTTCTTTTTAGTTTCTTTTATTGATTTAAGTTGATTGAAAGCTTGTTTTTAAATAGTTGATTTTGAAAATTGAAAGGCAATTATCCCAATTACTAGAACAATGAAAAGAGAAAAACTTGATAATACTAAAATTAGTTTCCCTTTTATTCCAAAGGTTATTTTACTTTTTTCTTTTCTTGTGATTTCTTCCTTTACCTCTAAAGGAGTATTGGATGATTTTTTTAATTCGAGTTTCATTATATCAATTTATTAATGACAGGTAAACGATTTGAATGAAATTTTTGTTTCGAATTTTCTTTCTAAAAAGGAGGGGTATGAGTACCCCTTTTAGTCTATTCTTTTTAGAAATCAAATCCTTCATATAATTTTTAGAATGATGGTTGATCATATCCACTTTTTGTGATTTGTTCATTACTTCTTAAATCAAATCCTGATGAGAATCTTGTGTAAGCAGAACCGTCAGGTTTTGAGAATTGAATGTTTGGTTCTACAGCTTGGTAGTAATCATATGCTACATCATCACCATATCCTTGACCTCCTGTAAATCTTAAGTGCTCATAATGCACACCCATGCTAACAACGCTATTGAATTTGTATCCGTAATTCAACCAATAGTGTAAGTAATTATTGGTGTTCGCATTACCATGGTCAAAACCTAAATAGTAGCCTGCGTATAGTTCTCCTTCTGTTTTCTCTTTGTCTATACCTACTGTAATGTTTGGAACAATTCCTTCCGCTAGTACAGTAGAACCTAATCCAGAGGTTAAGCTTCCGTTTAATAATCCCAATTGTGGATTAATGTATCCTCCATCAGCAGCTTCATATCCAATACCTACACCAAACTCAGTCCAATTACCCCAGGCTGCACCAGTACCTCCTGACCATTGGATACCATAAAAGGTGAAATCTGTTTTGTTTTTGCCTTCAACTGTTACCGTAAAGAATGGATTAAATACAAAAAAAGGGTTTGAATTTAAGTTTAATGAAAAACTAACATTTTTTTCTTCAGTATTTTGTGCTTCTTTCGCTTGACTTGAAGCGTCAAAAAAAAGTAGTGACGATGCTAAACCGATATACAGTTAGTTAGCGAATTCGCTTAGAAACTTAATCCTCATTAGCCTTAATTCCTCTTCTTCATATTCCTCTTCAAACTCTTCGATTGCTTTTTCAATTGAGTCTGTTTCAGCATCTTGGAAGTATTCAATTATTTCTTCTTGTTGATCTTCATCAAGCATTTCATTTATGAAATAGTCGATGTTTATTTTTGTTCCACTAAATACGATAGCTTCAATTTCTTCAATAATATGATCAACCGATTTTCCTTTAGAATCGGCAATATCATCTAAAGGGATTTTTCGATCGATGCTTTGAATAATGTGAACCTTCAATCCTGATTTATTTACGGCTGATTTAACAACAAAATCCTGAGGACGTTCAATGTTATTTTCTTCAACATATTTTTGAATAGCTTGAATAAATGGTTTTCCAAACTTTAATGCCTTCCCATTTCCGACTCCAATGATATTTTTCAGCTCCTCCTCGTTGCATGGATAATTTACAGCCATATCTTCAATTGAAGGGTCTTGGAAAACTACAAACGGGGGAACGCCTTTTTCTTTTGCAACTTGCTTTCTTAGTTCTTTCAAAATTTTCACTAAAGTATCATCAGCTGAAGACTTTTTCTGTTTTCCTTCAAAATAATCATCAGGCACTTTGTCATAATCATGGTTTTGAGTGAGTAAAAAGCTATAAGGTAAGTTGATAAACTCAATTCCTTTTTCAGAACATTTTAATGTTCCGTAGCTTTCAATTTCTTTCTCAATTAAACCATTAACGATACATTGGCGAATAACAGCATTCCAAAATTTTTCGTCCTTGCTTAAGCCATTTCCAAATTTTTCATGTTGTTCGGCTCCATATTCTATAATTTTTGCGGACTTTATTCCTGTTAAAAAACTAGTAAGGAATTTTGCTTGAAACTTTTGCTTTTGATTAAGCGCACGCATTGTTGTTAGAAGATGAAGAATATATTCTTGTCCTTCGAATTTTTCCTTAGGGTGGGAGCAATTATCACAACCTTTATCACATTTTTTTTCATCGTACTCTTCTCCAAAATAATCCAATAACATTTTTCTTCGGCAAACAGCAGATTCGGAGTAAGAAACCATTTCATGTAAAAGTTGTTTACCAACTTCTTGTTCAGAAAGCGGCTTCCCAACTAAAAACTTTTCTAATTTTTCAATGTCTTTGTAAGCATAAAACGCAATACAATGCCCTTCACCACCATCTCTACCAGCTCTTCCTGTTTCTTGGTAATAACCTTCAATACTTTTAGGAATGTCATGATGAATAACAAATCGAATGTCCGGTTTATCAATTCCCATTCCGAAAGCTATTGTAGCAACAATCACATCAACATCTTCCATCAGAAACATATCTTGATGTTTTGCTCTTGTTGTCGCGTCTAATCCAGCGTGGTAAGGAAGAGCTTTAATTCCATTAACCTGTAAAAACTCAGCTACTTCTTCAACTTGTTTTCGGCTAAGACAATAAACTATTCCTGATTTACCTTCTCTTGATTTTATAAATTGAATGATATCCTTTTCCAAATTAAATTTTGGTCGGACTTCATAATAAAGATTATCTCTGTTGAATGAATCTTTAAAAACTTCGGCATCCATCATGCCTAAGTTTTTTTGAATGTCTAATTGAACTTTTGGGGTAGCGGTTGCCGTTAATGCTATTATTGGAACATCATCAATGTTCTCTACAATACTTCTTAATCGGCGATACTCCGGACGGAAATCATGTCCCCATTCAGAAATGCAATGCGCCTCATCAACAGCAACAAATGAAATCTTAATACTTTTAAGGAACTCAATATTTTGAGGTTTTGTTAAAGATTCAGGCGCAACATAGAGCAGTTTAGTTTTTGCTGATTTTACATCGGCTTTAACTAAATCTGATTCAGCTTTACTGAGTGAAGAATTCAAATAATGAGCAATTGAATCATCTTCACAATGTGCTCTTATAGCATCAACTTGGTTTTTCATTAATGCAATAAGAGGAGAAACAACCAAAGCAGTTCCCTCACACATTAAAGCGGGTAATTGATAACATAATGATTTACCACCACCAGTTGGCATGATTACAAATGTGTGTTTGCCTGAAAGAAGTGAATTTATGACGTCCTCTTGTCTGCCTCTAAACTTATTAAAACCAAAATATTTCTTCAGCGCAGAGGTTGCTGAGCTTTCAATAATCTCCATTAAGTACTTTTAGTCGTTAATTTTCAATAATTTTGCGCGGAGCTTAATCTAAATTACATTTTAAGTTAATGCCAGTAAAGGGGGTATTCCTCTTGAAACAACAAATACTTATTAACAATTGCTATCGGACAACGAAATATTAAACTCAGCTAAACAGACGCTTAACATAGAGGCTGAAAGCTTGAAGGGATTAATTCCTTTATTAAATTCGGACTTTACAGAAGCAGCCAAAGCTGTTTATGAATGTAAAGGAAGATTAATTGTTAGCGGTATTGGAAAGAGCGCTAATGTTGCCCACAAAATTGTTGCAACACTAAATAGCACTGGAACGCCAGCTGTTTTTATGCATGCTGCAGATGCTATACATGGTGATTTGGGAATTGTATTGAAAGATGACATTGTTATGATTTTAAGTAATAGTGGTAATAGTCCTGAAATTAAGTCGCTTTTGCCTTTTATTAAATCAAGAAGGAACAAAGTAATTGGAGTAGTAGGAAACTTAAATAGTGATCTTGGTCAAAAATCAGATTGGATTTTAAATTGCTCAGTTGAGCGAGAAGCTTGTTCGAATAATCTTGCTCCGACAAGTAGTACTACCGCACAAATGGCATTGGGAGATGCCTTAGCAGTTGCTTTAATTAATATGCGCGGTTTTACAAGTGTAGATTTTGCGAAATCTCATCCAGGAGGAGCTTTGGGTAAAAAGCTTTACCTGAAAGTTGATGTAATTGTTGAGAAAAACGAAAAGCCTTCAGTTGATGAAAATGCTTCAATTACTGAAGTTATTTATGAGATGTCTTCCAAAAGACTTGGTGCAACAGCAGTATTAAATAACGGGGAAGTTGTTGGAATCATTACCGACGGAGATATTAGAAGAATGATAGAGAAAACGAAAGATTTAACGAATGTTAAAGCTTTTGATATAATGGGTGCTAATCCGGTATCTTTGCCGCTTGGTACATTGGCCAGTGAAGCGATGCAAGTTGTAAAAGAAAATAATATCACTCAGCTAATCATAGTTGATTCAAATGAGGTTTACCAAGGAATGGTTCATCTTCATGACTTAATTAAAGAAGGTATTTCAGAATAATAATATGTCAGACTACTCAGGTCCAAATCCAGCAAATAAACATAATCAGATGTCCTTTTTAGAGCATTTGGAGGTTTTACGTTGGATTTTAATGCGACTTGTTATTGTGCTCTTTGTATTAGCATGTGTAGTTTACATTTACAGGGATTTTGTTTTTGAAAATATCGTTATGGCTTCAAAAGATATGGACTTTTGGACCTACGTTAAGTTTTGTGAGTTGTCCAAGCACTTAAATGCCATTTGGCCTTCTTTTATTGAGGCTGATATTATGTGTTTTGATCCCATAGATCCTAAGTTTCTACCAGGAAAAGTAACCGGGAAATTTATGACAGCAATGTTGGTTGCATTAATTGGAGCTGTAATTATTGGTTTTCCATATATATTGTGGGAGTTTTGGAGGTTTTTAAAACCCGCATTATATCCAAAAGAAAAGAAAAGTGCTAGAGGAATAGTTTTCTTCTCATCAGTTTTATTCGCATTTGGTGTTTTGTTTGGCTATTATGTAATCAATCCACTAAGTGTTCATTTCCTGATCGGGTTTGATATGGGATACGAAACATTGGATTATTTCCCAATGAATAGTTTTATGGGAATTGTTGCTTCAACAACATTAGCAGCAGGAGTTATGTTTGAATTACCTGTTTTGGTTTTCTTTTTATCAAAAGCTGGAATTGTTACTCCTGAAGGAATGAAGAAATATAGAAAGCATTCATTTGTAGCAACCTTAATATTAGCGGCGATTATTACGCCTCCAGATGTTGTTAGTCAGATAATTGTGGCAATTCCAATTGTAATTCTTTATGAATTATCTATTTTCATCTCTAGAAGAGTAAACAAAAACAGAGCTTTATGAAATTAAGAACTGACAATTTAGTGAAGACTTACAAAGACCGTCGTGTTGTTAATGGCGTTTCAATAGAAGTTAATCAGGGAGAAATTGTTGGTTTATTAGGGCCGAATGGGGCAGGGAAAACGACTTCTTTTTATCAGATTGTTGGGTTTATTCAACCAGATGAAGGAGCTGTTTATTTGGATGATTTAGATATCACTAGAGTTCCAATGTACAAAAGAGCTCAACTTGGGATCGCGTATCTTCCTCAAGAGGTTTCTGTTTTTAGAAAACTTACGGTAGAAGATAATTTAAAGGCCATTTTAGAGATGACCAAATTATCTAAGAAGGAACAAGAGGAAAAACTAGAAAAGCTTTTAGATGAATTTGGGTTACAACAAGTTCGTAAGAATTTAGGAGAGGTACTTTCTGGAGGGGAGAAAAGAAGAATTGAAATCGCTCGATGCTTAACAGTTGATCCGAAATTCATACTATTAGATGAGCCATTTGCGGGTGTAGATCCTATTGCTGTTGAAGATATTCAGGATATCGTTTCGAAGTTAAAAGAGAAGAATATCGGAATTTTGATTACAGATCATAATGTTCAGGAAACGCTTCATATTGTTGATAGAGCGAATTTACTTTTTGAAGGAAGTATCCTAAAAACAGGGACTGCAGAAGAGTTAGCTGCAGATGAACAAGTTAGAAGAGTTTATTTGGGACAAAATTTCAAATTAAGAAAACAAACAACTTAATTGGCTGCAGCCTCCAAATACACAAATCCAAAGTTTATTTCTTGGGTGCTGGTTTTAATTGGTGCATTAGCTCAATTAAAACTCCTGCTAAACAATCAATCTCTTTGGTTGGATGAAGCTACCTTAGCTTTAAATATTCTCAAAAAAGATTACATAGAGTTATTGGGAGTTTTAGATTATGAATTAATTGTACCGCCTGGTTATTTATGGCTTCAGAAATTTATTGCAGAAATTTTCAACTATTCAGAGTTTGGTTTTAGACTGATTTCTTTTTTTGGTGGTATAGGAATTCTTTTCTATTTAAGGAGAACTTTATTTTCTGAATTTAGTGATCGAATCGCTCTTATAGGTTTTTCAATTGGAGTATTATCCTTTTCAATTTTCAATTTTGCAGTTGAAGCAAGACATTACATTTTAGAGGTTCTTTTTACACTTGTTCTATTCAGTTTGTGGAAAAAGGATAGAATGAGTTTATTTTATTTAGTAGCCACTATTTCTACACTTTTTTCTTTGGCTACGATATTTGTTTTAGGAGGAATTCTTTTGATTGACATCCTTCAAAAAAGACCAATTAGATTACTTTATGGCCATTTTTCATGGCTTGTAGTATTTGCAATCATTTATTTTCAGTTTTATTTCAATCACCCTTATCAAGAACTATTGGTTGATGGCCATTTTGAAGAAGGAAACTTAATTCCTTTTAGATTAAATGGAATCTTGATAGTTTATCAAAAGTTCTCTCGGTTTTTTGTTGAACCAATGGGGTTATCTTTGATAGGGATAGGGATGGTTTTATTCTTTTTGGGAACTTGGCTTTCATTCAAAGCAAAAGACAAAATTATTTTAGGAATCATAACTGTTTTAATTTTATTTGTAGCTTCTTTACTTAGCTTTTATCCAGTGGGAATGAGGTTTTCTATCTTCTTATTCCCGATATTGTTATTCCCTATTTTAAAAGGAGGGGAGTATGTTTATGAGAAAAGTAAATCAATGTTCTATTTGATTTTTGTGCTTTTATTATTGAATCCTATTTTAAAATTTCCTTCAAGAATATTTAATCCAGATTTAAAGGAAGATTGGCGTTCCGCTATTGAATATTTTGAATCTGAACACAAAGGAAAAGCGATTTATTTGTCAATTAATTCAAGAGCCCCATTTCACTTCTACGAAAATCAGTTAGGGTTTGATTTTAAAGGGATTGAAATAAATGAAGGACAAAAATTAAATGATTTTAAAACTTTCAAGCAAGACATTAAGTCTTTAAAATCAAGAGAATTTTGTGTTTTGATTGGTCATGATTTTCCGATTGAAAATCATTTTTCAACCACAGAAAAAATCAACTGGCTTTCCCAAAATTTTACAATCGAATCTCAAAAAGATTTTCAGGGAGGACTGACCCTTCTTAGTTTATTAAAGAAATAACTTATTTAGAACTAAAGTTGTTAATCAGTGAAATGACAATGTAACTGATTATTATGCTAGGTATTGCAATTGTTTTTAATGTCATAGAAAAAACTATAGCGCAGGCAATTAAAATGTATTTATACTTATTATCCTTCCACGAGAAATTTTTGAATTTTAATGCGAGTAAAGGAAGTTCAGCAATCAATAAATAGGAAAAAACAACTGTTAAGGCTATTAAAATATATTGGTTTGAAATAATTTGATAAGCTATTCTTTGTGTGTCATCTACTAACCATAAAATAGGAAGCGTTATAAAAAAGATAGTATTAGCAGGAGTTGGTAAACCGATGAATGATGTAGACTGTCTTGTATCGATATTAAATTTCGCTAATCTTAATCCAGAGAAAACGGTAATTAAGAAACCAATAAAAGGGATGTAGTTTTTGGATTCAATTAATTCAGAGAAACTTGTTTCTGTTTGGGTTTTTAATAATGCTATGTATAAAATTGTGCCTGGTACAAATCCAAATGAAATCATATCGGCCAAAGAATCTAATTGTTTTCCTAGTTCAGATTGAACCTTTAGTAATCTTGCAACAAATCCATCCAAGAAATCAGCTAATGCAGCTGTGAAAACCAAAATGATTCCAAGTAAGTAAAAGTGATTAAGGAAAGCAAGTACAGCAATTGAACCACAAAATAAGTTCAAAGCCGTAAGTGTATTTGGGATGACAGATTTCATTTTTAATACTTTAAAAGGCAAATATACTCATGTTTGAGGCAACTGTTCATCCGTAAATTACGCCATATAATATAAGAATTAAAAATACGTTGAAGTAGGTAGTAAGTTTTATGTATTTTTAACGATTAATTAATTGAAATGACGGTGAAATCGAAATTAATATTATTCTTTTTTACAGCTGTAACAACAGTTTTATCAGCACAAGTAAAGTACAGTAATGAATTCTTAAATATTGGAGTAGGAGTTCGTTCTGCGGGGATGGGAAATGCAGTTGTTGCAAATACGCCAGATGTAACAGCTGGATATTGGAATGCGGCATCATTACTTAAATTAGAAAACAATATTGAAATTGGATACCAGCATAGTGAGCTTTTTGCAGGTGTTGCAAACTATGATTATGGTGGTTTAGGTTTTAAAATAGATGACAATTCATCGGCTGGATTTTCATTTATAAGAACAGGAGTTGATGATATTCCTGATACCAGAAGTTTAATGGATGCTAATGGGCATATTAATTATGATAGGATTGAAAGCTTTTCAAGTGTAGATAATGCTTTTTTATTCCATTACGCCAGAAAAACTAATTTTGAGCCACTTTCTGTTGGAGGTACTGTGAAATTGATAAGAAGAAAAGTTGGTCAGTTTGCAAATGCAGTAGGTTTCGGTTTGGATGTTTCAGCTCTTTATGAATTAGAGAAAATAAATCTGGGAGTAAACCTTCGTGATATTACAGGTACATGGAATGCGTGGTATTTTAATACCGAGGAATTAGAAGAGGTTTTTACTTTAACAGGTAATGAAATTCCGCAAAATTCATTTGAAATAACAGTTCCTCAGGCTGTTTTTGCAGGAGGGTATTTACACCAGTTTAATGAAAAATTTGAAGTTTATTCGGAAATAGATTTATCTACAACTTTTGATGGAAAAAGAAATACTTTGATTAAATCAAATTTTGCTAGCATAGATCCAAGAATTGGAGTAGAAGGTAATTACCGAAAAATGGTATTTCTTAGATTAGGAATTAATGGATTTCAAAAATCTTCCTCTATTGATGGAGATGAAAACTGGTATAGCAGCCCTAGTGTTGGAGTTGGTTTAAAATTTAAAAAAGTAGCCCTAGATTATGCATTAACTAATATCGGAGGAAGTACAGGGTTTTATGCAAATTCCTTCTTTATTAGATTTGGAATAAACAAACGAAAATGATAAAAAGCCTATTTATTGTTCTGTTTTCAATCCCCGTTTTGTTGGGTGCTCAACTGCCCAACGAGTGGATTAATTATGATCAAAATTATTTTAAGTTTCCTATCGCCCAAAATGGGGTTTACAGGATAGATTTTCAACAGCTAGTCAACGCAGGAGTTAATATTACTTCTATTGACCCTAGAAATATTCAAGTATTCGCCAAAGGTCAAGAGCTTCCTATTTACATTCAGGGTGAGTCGGATGGATCATTGGATTCAAATGACTTTATTGAGTTTTATGCTGAAAAAAATGATGGTTGGTATGACCATACTTTGTTTTCAGATTCAGCTCATGTGTCTAACCCGCATGTAAGTATGTTTACTGATACCTTGTATCACTTTTTAACATGGAATTCAAGTTTCTCAAATTTAAGAATGGAGAATCAATTTGATCTCAACTTCAATGCTTACACGCCAATTGATTATTTCTGGAAGGAAGAGCTTTATTTAGTGCATGTTGATGCTAAAAAACCACCAAAATACCCTTATTTTAACTCAGGAAGGAAAACACCTCTTGGTAGGTCTGTTCCTGAATATTCTGAAGGAGAAGGTTATTATGTTTCATCCTTAAACCCTCAATCTGAAACGACTTATAATTTAAGTACACCATACAACTATTCAAGTGGTCCAGATGGATGGGTTAAGACTGAAATGTGTGGTTTAGGACCTTATACACATTATGTTCAAGTTAGTGTTAATGATAGTTTGGTTTATGATGATTATTTCTTTGATCAAACTAATGAATATGTTGAAAATAGTGTTCCTGTAGATTGGATTTCGGATGAAACTAAAGTTAAATTTAATAGTGTAACTCCTGTTTGGAATGTAAACGACAAATTTGTGGTTTCTTATGTTCATTTGAGATATCCAAGAGAAATGAATATGGGAGGTGAAAGTGACATGACTATGTTTATTCCGGCTGGATCCCAGAGTAAAGATTTATTGGTTTTAGAAAACTATAATAATTTAAACTCCACAGTTAGATTATACGATGTTACAAATGGTAAAAGAATTCAAGTTCAACCATTAAGTGGTAAATATTATGCGTTAATTCCAAATAATGGAAAAGAAAGAAAATGTTATTTAACAACTGAGGCTGCTATTAGATCAGTAACGATTATTGTTCCAGTAAACAAAGGAAACTCTAAGTTTACCAATTACAAAGAAATCATTGATAATAAAGGAGGTATTGATTACTTATTATTAACTAGTTCAGAATTATTAGATGCTGGTAAGGAGTACAGTGATTATAGAGAATCTAAAGGGTTGAAATCAATTGCAGCTGACATGGATCAATTATATGACCAATTTTCTTATGGAATTAGAAAACATCCTATTTCAATTCGTAATTATGTTGATGCTATAGTAAATAATTGGAATCATGAGCTTTCTTACCTATTCCTTTGTGGGAAATCCATAGCTCACGGAAACGGAGCAGATCCTCGCTTTAATTATAATTTATCTTTTGGTCGATTCACTGGTCGATTTGAAGGTAATATTGTGCCAACTTGGAGTTGTATAGGGTCTGATGTAGGGTTTACTCAGCGTTTGAAACCAGGAAGTATTTTGGATCCAGTGGTTGCGACAGGAAGAATAGCTGTTAATGATGAAGATCAATTAAGAGCATACCTTAGAAAAGTTCAAGATTATGAATCGGCGGAAGTTTCCGATTGGATGAAGCAAGCTTTGCACTTCGGAGGAGGTTCATCAGAAAGAGAACAACAAGACTTTAAGGAATTCTTGGAGGAATATGAGAAGGTTTACGAAGACTCATTATTCGGCGGATATGTTCACACATTCTTAAAGAATTCATCTGATCCATTACAAATTAATTTATCTGATTCTGTTACAAATCTTATAAATAACGGGGTAAGTTTAATGACTTTCTTTGGTCATGCTTATGGAAATAA
The DNA here is from genome assembly GCA_964230605.1 of Flavobacteriaceae bacterium. Taxonomy (GTDB): domain Bacteria; phylum Bacteroidota; class Bacteroidia; order Flavobacteriales_C. The sequence continues at coordinate 20,826 of CAXRIN010000062.1, read as the reverse complement.
TTTTGATCAAAGTATTGACGAGCCTGAGAATTATGAAAATACTGGTCGCTATCCGTTTATCATAGCAAACTCATGTCTTATTGGGAATATACACACTTCTGGTACTTCAAGTGGAAGTGAAAGATTTGTATTGGCTGAAGATAAAGGAGCCATTGGTTTTCTTGGTTCATCTTCTTTGGGTGTTCCTTCTCATCTTTATAATTACTCGTTAAGTTTTTACGAGAATTTCAGTAATGATTTTTATGGTTGGCCTGTAGGTAAAGTTGTTCAGCAAACTATTAAAGCTACGCAAGATTCCGTGAGTACTTTTAATAGAGATGTTTCAATGCACATGACTTTACATTGCGATCCTGCAGTTGTTTTGAATGCTCATCCCAAGCCAGATTATACTATTTATGGTAATAATTCTCTTACCAAAACTAATGTTTACTTCAATCCTGATATTGTATCAAGTGAATTAGATTCATTTTCAATTAATTTGATTGTGAAAAATATCGGAAAAGCTCAAGGAGATACATTTGATATCTTAATTTCAAGAAATTTCCCAGGAGATGGGGTTCTTGATACGACTTATTCAATAGAGGTTAGTGGTCTTTTTTATTCAGACACTATTTCTTTAACTCTACCGGTAGATAAGATTAATGGAATTGGGTTAAATACGTTCAAAATTAAAATTGATGCTAAAGAGCAAGTTGATGAACTGAGTGAATTGAACAATGAAGTAGAGGTTGATTTATTTATTAATTCAAGTGACGTTCTTCCAATTTATCCATATGAATTTGCAGTGATTCCAAATTCGTCTACAGTTTTAAAAGCATCAACGGGAAATCCTTACGCTCCCCTAACAAAATACTTTTTTCAAATAGATACATCGGATGCGTTTAATAGTCCAATTATGTTTGAAGAGACAATGTTAAGCAATGGAGGAGTTTTAGAATGGAATCCTATAAATTCAAGCGGGTTAGAATCATTTTTCAATCAGTTTTCTTCAAACACAACAATTGAAAATCCTCAAGTTTTCTTTTGGAGGGTTAGTGCTGATTCAACAGGAAATAATGGTTTTGCATGGAAGGAAAGTTCGTTTCAACATGTGACAAACAAAAGGGGATGGGGGCAAGCGCATTTTCATCAGTTTAAGAAGGATGAATTTACATTTTTGGATTATGATTACTCAAATAGAGATGTTGACTTTATAGAACAGTTTAAATCAATTTCAGCAAAAACTCACATATCTAACGGAGGGACTGAGACTAAATATGAAATTGATGGAGCTATACAAGCTTTTATGTCAAGTGCTTGGGACAGATTCTTTTTTGTTGCTGTTATAGATAGAAATACTTTAAAGCCTTGGCATTCTCAAGAACATGGGGATCGAGGACATTATAATTATGGTAAATTGTGGTCTGGAGTTAATGATTACAACTTTTACTTTAAAAATAATAATGCGACAGGTATAGATAGTCTTATTTCATTTGTTGAAGACGTACCTGATAGTAATTATGTTCTTTTCTATTCGTTTAGAGGTAACTATTGTCAAAAATGGTTAACTGGATATCCTATCTCTGAGAAATATGAAGAAATGTATGATACAATAGGAGCTAGTGTTGATTCCTTGAAAAATTACCCTAACAACTGGCCATATATCTTATTCTTTAAAAAAGGTGATACAAATTCTGTTGTTGAAAGTTTTTCTCCAGATGGGGTTGGTTTTATTGAGCTTGATGCACAAATGAAAAACAACTGGATCAATGGATACACCAACAGTACAGTTGTAGGTCCTAGTTCAGAATGGGGATCATTACATTGGGAATTAGGAAGTGGTGAGCCAGGTAATATAAAAGACTCTGCAAGAATAAGTGTGTTTGGAATAGATTATGACGGTAACGAAGTTCTATTGATTGATAGTATAACGAACTCAGGAGATATGCTTGGCTTGAACGACTCAATAAATGCTCAAGATTATCCTTATTTAAGACTAAGTTCTTTCTTTGCTGATGATTCATTAAGAACACCAAATAGTTTATTAAGATGGCAAGTTTTATATGAAGAAATTCCAGATGCAGCTATAAATCCATTAAAAGTAAATGGATATACATTAATAGATTCTGTTCAACAAGGAGAGGAATTAGTATTTATTACTGCGATTGAAAATATTTCTAATGTTGCTATGGATTCTATTCAAGTTAGTTATAGAATTGTTGATAACGAGTACAATAATTTCCCTTTCACTTATACTTTGAAAAAGCCCATTGCTCCTGGAGAAGTTATTTTTGATACAATAACTGTTTCAACAGTTAACTTGATAGGGAACAATAATTTGTGGTATGAAATTAACCCTTATGTTGGTCCGAAGCCATGGCAATTGGAGCAGCACCATTTCAATAACTTATACCTACATAAATTTGATGTTTATGGAGATGATGTTAACCCAGTGCTTGATGTGACTTTTGATGGAGTTCATATTATGAATGGAGATATTGTAAATCCTAAGCCAAGCATTGTAATCACTTTGGATGATGAGAATATATATTTAGAATTGGATGATCCAGAATTAATAGAACTTTATTTAAAGACACCATCAATATCTGAAGACTCTGTTCCTCCGCTGATTGATCCAAGTACATACACTTTTATACCTGCTAATTTACCTCATAATAAATGTCGTATAGAGTTCAATGGAAATTTTACTGAGGATGGGATTTATGAGCTTAGAGTTAGAGCAACTGATAAATCAAGAAATAAGTCAGGTAATGGTGATGGTGTATTTGATTACCGAATTTCTTTTGAAGTTGTCACAGAATCAAGTATTACTCAACTAATCAATTATCCTAATCCATTCTCTACTTCTACAAGGTTTGTATTTACGTTAACGGGATCAGAATTACCTGATAATATGTTTATTCAAATTATGACTATCACTGGAAAAGTTGTCAAGGAAATAACTATGGATGAACTTGGACCAATTAAAATTGGTAGAAATGTCACTGAATATGAGTGGGATGGAACTGATAAATATGGAGATAAATTAGCGAATGGCGTTTACTTGTATAAAGTACAAATTCAAAAAGACGGACAAGAGCTTAAAGAAAGAGAAGTGACTATTTCAACTTCTGAGGGAACAACAACGCTTTCAGATAAATACTTCAAAAAAGGTTTGGGTAAAATGTATATCCTACGTTGATATGGCTATAGAAATTGAGAAGAAGTTTTTAGTTGATATTGATAAATGGAATCAGGTAGAAAAGCCAAAGCCGACTTATTTAAAGCAAGCGTACATAGTTGAACAAGATTTAAAGGTTGTAAGAGTTCGCATTAAAGAGGATGAAGCCTTGCTTACAATAAAAGGTCCAAATAAAGGGATTGAAAGATTAGAATTCGAGTATTCAATTCCTAAGGCTGATGCGATAGAAATGATTGACCAATTTGGAGGCCCAGTTATTGAAAAAGATCGATTTGTTTTTCAATTTGGCAAACACTCTTGGGAAATAGATGTCTTTTATGGTGATAATGAAGGGTTAATTATTGCTGAGGTAGAACTGAATTCTTCAGATGAAAAAGTCATAAAACCTGATTTCATTGGTCAGGAAGTATCTAATGATCCGAAATATTACAATTCTAGTTTACAGGCAAATCCATTTAAAACATGGAGCTAAGTTTTTCAAGAAGTTTAAATTTTTTACTTTCAGTTTGTCTATAATTGTTTTCGAATGTAGTGGCCTATGAGAATAGGCCATAGCAAGTCATAAAGTTATGGGAGTGCATTTCATTCAAGAATTATTTGAATTTCTATGAACGGCCAGTAGATGTTGGTGCAACCTATTCTTGGTATTTATTTTGAAATGCTTTGTCTGAATCCTCCGGTTGAATAAAGTCAAACCCTTTTAAATCTAGATTGATATTTCTATTGCTACATGTTTCTTTAAAGTCCTCAAGAATTTCCATAACATCATCATCCATTCTTACATTATTAGTTCCATCAATAATTACTTCTGAACCATCTGGAATAGATTGTAATGTGGTTAGCATTGCAGCTTTATTTAAGAATGTAACATCTTCAGATAATCTTAAAACAATTGGTTCGTTTGGTTGCTGATCTTCAAGTTTCCAGAAAAATGGAGTTCGGAAGTTATTGTAAAGTATTACAAAAATAGCAACACTTAAACCGATCAGAATACCCACTAATAAATCTGTAAAAACAATAGCTATAATCGAAACAAGAAATGGTATGAATTGACGCCAACCCTTTTTAGCCATCGCTTTGAACGTAGCTGGCTTTGCCAACTTATATCCAACGACTAGTAATATTGCCGCTAGACTTGCTTTTGGTAGCATATTTAAAATATCTGGAAATAGAATGAGACTTATTAGTATAAAGGCTCCGTGAAGTATTGCCGAAAGTTTGGTTTTTCCTCCAGATTGAATATTAGCTGAACTTCTAACAATAACTTGAGTTACAGGTAACCCTCCAATTAAACCACTTAAAATATTACCAATACCTTGAGCTTTCAACTCTCTGTTAGGATCAGAAATTCGTTTATCTGGATCCATTTTATCAGTAGCCTCTAAACACAGTAAGGTTTCCAAACTAGCAACAACGGCAATGATAAAACCAACAACGTACACTTTAAAGTTGGTTAAACCATTTACAAAATCTGGAAAGGTTAACTCTTTTGAAAGATTTTCTGTTGGAAGTTGAACTAGGTGGTTGTTGTAGAGTGCGAAATCTGATCCATTCGCTGTGAAAATGTTATTTAAAACGATACCTAAAACAACAACAATTAATGGACCTTGAATTAGTTGAGTGATTTTGAATTTCTTAATGAATTTTGTTTCCCAAAGAATTAGAATAAAAAGAGAAATTCCAGCAATTAAAACGGCCCCAAGTTCGATGAACTCCAAATGATCGGAAAGGTTGAAAAATTCAGAAAATGTATTTTCTCCATCTTTCTGAATAAAATCCATATCCCCTTCATAATCCTTATCATACCCTATAGCATGGGGTACTTGCTTCATGAATATTACTATCCCAATTGCGCTTAGCATTCCTTTAATGATTGAGTTGGGGAAATAATAACCTATGATCCCTCCCTTTAGGAAGCCAAGTAATAGCTGAATAATCCCTCCAATAATTATTGAGACTAGTAAAATTTCGAAAGATCCAAGAGCTGTAATGTTATCTAAAACAATTGTTGCTAAACCAGCTGCAGGTCCTGATACTCCTAATGGGGAGTTACTTAGTGAACCTACTATTAAACCTCCAATCACCCCCGCAATTATTCCAGAAAGGGCAGGAGCTCCTGAAGCTAGTGCAATCCCCAAACAAAGAGGAACAGCAACAAGAAATACTATAATAGAAGCAGGGAGATCGTTTTTTAGATGTTTGAACATTTAAAATTTAGTTTAGTTTTTCCCAATTAAATTGGATGTTTGTTTTTGGACGTAATGTCACTAACGGCTGTTGTTCAACTTTTGTTTCCAGTAATTGGGGTCTTCCGTTTTTATAAATCGTTACGATTGCAATTATCATTTCCATGATTGCGAACTGTTCTCCTATGCAAATCCTGGGGCCGCCTCCAAAAGGGAAATAAGCGTATTTATGTATAGACTTTTTGGCTTCACCTAAAAATCTATCAGGATTAAATTCCTCTGGATTATCCCAAAGTTTTTCAGAGTGATGTACGGCATATGGACTAATGATAATGTCACGACCTTTTTCCACTTTGAATTTACCTAAGTCAACTTGTTCACTTGCAACACGACCAATAATCCAAGCAGGCGGATATAAACGCATAACTTCATCAAGAACAGCTCTTACATATTCGAATTGCCAAACTTTTTCTACTGTTAATGATTCATTGTTTAAGATTGTTTGAATTTCGGTTTGAATCCTTTTTTCAACTTCTGGATTTTTGGCGATTAAATACATTGTCCAACTTAGGGCAAGAGCAGTGGTTTCATGACCGGCAACAAAAATTGTCATCAATTCGTCTCTAACCTCCTGGTCATTCATTTTTTCACCAGTATCACCATCTTCAGCGTCTAAAAGCATTTGAGTTAAATCTCCTTCGCCACCTCTTATTGCTCTACGCTCCTTAATTAAACTAAAAACAACATCATCAATTATACCTCCTCCTTTGTGAAACTGCTTATTGTTTTTAGTTGGCATCCAAATCGGCCAATTTACAATGTTCCACATTCGGGTATTTGTTTCCTCTATCATGAAGCCTAAGTTTTCTCCAATTGAAGAAGCTTCATTGGTAAGGTCTTTATTGAAAACAGCTTCCCCAATAGCTGCAAGAGTTAACTTATTCATTGATGGAAGAGCTTCGAACTTTCCTTTTTTACTCCATTCATCTACAATTCTGTTAGAGTATTTTAACATGATTTCAAAAAAGCTCTCCACAGTTTTTTTGTAAAACGATGGTTGAGCTAATCTTCTTTGTTTAAACCAAGTATCGCCCTCACTTGTGAGTAAGCCGTTTTTTAAAAAATGTTTAAGCTCTCTGTATTGAGTTCCTTTTACAAAACTTTTGTTTTTTGTAGCTAAAACCTGTTTGATCAAATCGGGATCACTTACAAAAATTGCTTTCATTAAACCTAACTGAACTTTGCAGAAACCGTTGTATTCACTTTCCATTTTGCAACAAAAAGCTAAAGGGTCTTCTCGAAATTCTTTTGCTGATCCAATAATGAATTTTCCTTTAGGTCCTTCCATTTGATTAGTCGTTAAATTTCCACTTCAAACCTAATCGCAGAAATGATTTATAGATTGGGTAGTTTTCGCCAATGAACAGGCTTCGGTTAAGCGTGTAGAAAGAATTATCGTACTTAATATACAAGTCTGCAGGAGCTAATCTAGCAGCTAAAAACCAGTCAACAACTGGTGTTCCACCCACTTTTTCATTTCCTAGGTGATAGTGTCTGATTGATGGATTATAATTTAAACCTTGATAACCGCTAAAGTAGTTGATAGATGAACCTATTGAAAAAGGTACAGATCTAAGTTTAAAATCATAAACCAATGTGTTTTTCGTAAAAAGAATAGGAATTCTAATCAAATCTGAAGTAGTAAATTGAAAACCTGTTCCTGAAATAAACTTCCAATTCTTTTTACCAATTTGATTTTTAACTTGAATTTTTCCAGCTGTAATATTCTCACTGGTTTGTTGAGGAATACTGTTTTCGTCAAGGTATATGTAATTATTTATGTTTTGGACGTCAAATAAAACTTGAGTAAGCCTTTTGTTTAGGTTAAGACCTCCCTTAACGGATAGGATTTGCATTGCTTGAAAATTATTATTCCAATTAAAGTGATTTCCTGAATACTGATGGAAAATGAAACTTGGAGAAGTGTTTTTGAATTTAATTTCTATTTGCTTTTTGTTTGAGAGGTTTTGCACTTTTCCTACACATTTGTTTTTTATGTGATGGATTTTTGAGCTCACTTCGTAATTCCCGTTCCAATAGTTTTCATAATGGTATTGACCTCCTAGTTTGATATAAGTGTTTTTAACCTTAAAAAATGCACTTGCAAATCCAAATGAATTATTGAATATATTATTGTCGTTGAACTCTTGGTTTACGCCAGCCTTAATTTTAATGCTATTGTTTTTGAATTGAAATGTGGGTTTGATAACAATTTTCTTGAAACCAATTGAGTCAAACGTCTTTGTCGTATCTAGGAAATTATTGGTAAAATAGTTTGAATCAATATCTTGTTCCGACATTTCGAATGAGAATCTGTTCTCAACATAATCTGATTCAATATCTAAATTGGTTTTTGAGGAGAGATTAATAGATTGATGCAATGAAGCTTTTTGCTGGAAAATATTGTTTTGAGCAGTGCTTAGGTTGGGGAAAACTGTTGAAATATTGAACTCGTCAATTACAGATAATGAATCACTATTGTAAATACCTCCTGTTTCTGAAATAAGCGCGCTGTTTCTAAAATACCCAAGTGTTACATTGTATGATTTTCTTATTGGTAATTCGGTAGCTATCATGAAATTTTCTCTTTTTGATTTAGAGTTTTCATAAAGTTCATTCTGAAAATTTCTGTTCAGTTTTGCTGTGATTTTTGATTTTCCAATCATTCGGTCAAACGAACCATTAAACCAATGTCCATAGGCGTAAGCTTGATCGTATTTTGCTGTGATTTCTGGAGTTGTATCGGATTTGAATTTCCAATCATTGTACGTCATCATTACGTTTTTAGACATCCAATCATAATCCTCTGTGTCCAGTAAATATGGAAACTTATATAGTCCGGAACTTACAGCAAAATATGATGAAGTAAAAATATCTTCTTCGGGATCAAGTAGGACTGTTGAGTATAAGTTTGTATCTACAAATTGAAAAATTAATGGCTCACCTTGGACAGTCATTAATACGCAGGATGTGCCACAATCAAGAATTCTTGATTTATCTGTTTGAACCGAATCAATTTGAGTTGAATCAGACTGACCTAAAACATTTAAAGTTATTAGTGTAAATAGTATGGAATAAATTAGCTTTTTCAAACCTTTAAATAAAGTTTAAAAATAACCAAATCATACGGGAAACAGGAGAGGGATTAAATAAATATTATTTCCTTGGTTGCCATTCAATTTCGTTAGCACCTAAATCTTTACTTAGTTTTCTGCCTAAAACGAAAAGATAATCGGATAAACGATTTAGGTATTTAATAATAATTGGGTCTACTTCCCATACTTTACTCAATCTAACAACTTGTCTTTCTGCCCTTCTGCAAATACATCTTGCGATATGAGTGTAAGAAACTGTAGTGTGCCCACCTGGTAAAACAAAAGCGGTCATTGGAGGAAGTGATTCATTCATTTCATCAATTTCTTTTTCTAAACGCTCTACATCTAAATCTGTGATTTCTGGTAATTTAATACCGCTTTTATTCTTGTCGTTTGCCAAATGAGAACCAATAGTAAATAGTCTGTCTTGGATTTCAATCAATTCATTTACAACAGGAATTTTCCATATTTGGTCTCTAATTAACCCCATATATGAGTTGAGCTCATCAACAGTTCCAAATGATTCAATTTGAAGCTCTCCTTTTGAAATCCTTGTACCTCCAAGAAGAGAAGTCTCTCCTAAATCTCCTGTTTTAGTGTAAATCTTCATGAAATCTAAAATAGAAATTGAGAATCAAATTAAGGTTAATGAAAAGATAAATTTATTGTTATGTGGGATAAGATTATTTAATATTCTGAATCTCTCTTCATTCTAAATCATTATGTTTAGGATTGAGTATTGAATTAGAAGTGTTAAATAAACATTTCAAAACAACTTTCGTAGCAGGATTATGAAGCTTATTAAAAGGATTTTCAAAGGATTTATTTTGATTTTGGTAATTGCCAATTTAGCAGTTTGGGTTACAGGAAACAGACATTTATATAAAGGCTTATCTGATACTTATTTTAAAGGTAGAACAAAGCCAACAATAGATGATCCCGATATTTTTTACTCAAGAATTTTAAAAAGTAAGGATCCAAAACCGTGGAAAGTTTCACCTAATGTAAACGCTCAGCCTCTTTCGGAAGCACTGAAATTAAATAACGATACACTTCAAACTAAAGCTTTTCTGGTTATTCATAATGATGAGATTATTCACGAATCATATTATGATGGTTATACGAAGGACAAGATTTCGAACTCTTTTTCAATGGCAAAAAGTGTTTTAAGTGTTATAACTGGAATTGCTGTAACAAATGGTAAACTCGATGTTAACGAATCTGTTCACAAATATTTACCTGATTTTGTAAGCGAAAAGGACTCGGCTTTAAAGGTGAAACATTTACTTACTATGAGCTCAGGAATGAACTTTAAAGAGAGTTATGGTAATCCTTTCGGATTTATGGCAAAGGCTTATTACGGAACAGATTTGAAGGAACTAACCAAAGGATATCAATTAGAAAAAACACCAGGAACCGAACATTCATATTTAGGAGGTAACAACTTACTTTTAAGCTTTTTACTTGAAAAGGCATTAGGTGAAAAAGTTGGGGATTATGGATCTAAAATGTTGTGGGAGAAATTAGGGATGGAAAATGATGCTAAATGGATTTTAGATCATGAAGATGGCGATGAAAAAACTTTTACAGGTATTTATGCAACTGCTCGTGATTTCTCTAAAATCGGCAAACTATATATGGGTAATGGTACGATTTACGGTGAGCGAATTGTTGATTCGACTTATGTTGCCAACTCATTACAACCTTTAAATATTCCAGATACAGATGGGCGAAACACCGATTACTATGGTTATGCTTGGTGGTTAACAAATTATGAAGGTCATAAAGTTTTTTATATGAGAGGGATTTTGGGACAATATGTAATTTGTGTTCCCGATAAAAATTTAATTGTTACCCGTTTAGGTCAGTTTAGAAGTAAAACTAAATTGAAAGATGGTGTTGTTCCTGATGATGTTTGGGCTTATTTAGATGAGGCTTTCAGACTAATTGAGTAATTTTACAGCCAAATTTTCAAGGATGAAGAAGGATATTGAGATGCCAGAGGTGTCTGGAGTTTATGTGGCGATAATTAATGATAGCAAGTCTGACGAACCAGAGTGGAGTGCATATTTAATTAACGATAAAAATGAGCCCATTGAGAATGTATTTGTTTCTTCAAAAGGCTATTTAACTGATCTTAAAGGGGATGAAACCAAGTCTTCAACGCTTCGTCATTTCTATAAAGTAGTTTCAGCTAAGTCTTCTCAAAAAATAGAAGCAGTAATAGAGGATGTTTTTAAGCTGAATAACGAGTACTTTGTTTCTTTTTATCATCAAGGGACTTTGTTTGATAAGAAGTTTGTGTTTCTTCCAGAAACTATCAAAATGGAGAATTTATCACAAGTTCCAGTGGTAGATTCTAAAGGAGTTTGGATTAAATAATTATCGTTCCATTTTATTCAATACTCGAAAGACAGGATGTCCTGAGTCATAACAAATACTAAAGCTTTCCCTTGCTTTTTTTACGAATTCTAACATTTTATTTTCTTGATTTATTTGAGAATAAGCTTGAGCAATGTGTAACTGAATATGGCCTCTAAATTCCATGTCGTATTGCTCTTTATCTAGTTTTGAAGTATAAAATTCAAGTAGTTCATCAAAATGATTATGTTTTGTGAAAAAGTTGATTAGATCTGTATTGATTGTGTGTGATTTCCAATCTAAATAAAACATGTTTTCAGCCGTAACCAATGCTTCTGTCATTCGGTTAAGCGCTAAAAATGAATTCAATAAATAGTAATATGTGTGGTAAGTGTTTGGAATAAGTTTATCACAATCCAATAGCACAGAAATAGCCTCTTCGTGTCTTCCCAATTTACCTAGTAATGATCCTGTCATTTGTCCAGCATCATTCTTATAATTAATGTAATCATACTGCTGGTAGGCTTTCCAAGCGTGATAAAGAGCAATTTCGTTACTATCTCTTTCGGTGTATAAAAAAGCTAAGTTGTAGTGGGTTGGAGCATAGTTAGAGTCAATTTCGAGAGATCGATTAAAGTATTTTATGGCTTGGTTGCTTTGTTCGTTAAGATTGTAAAAGTACCCTAAAGCATAGAGGGAAATAAAATCATACACTCCATTCTCATCAGCTTTATTGTAAGCCGTATACATTTGCCTTAGAACTTCTTGTCGATTTTTTATCCAGTCTTTTCCGTAAAGGATAAAGATGTCATAGTAGTAATCTCCTTTGGTTTTTAAGAGATTGTAATTTTTTGGATTTTCATTAATTAATGAATCTAAAATCTCATCAATTTTAAAGGGGAAAACAGGGATCATTTTCGTCTCAGCAAGTCTTCTTTGCTCAATTAAACTTTCTCCTTTTTTCAAATTTGTAAAAGCAAAAGCTTGGTGAGACACGGTTTTGGTGAAGTATTTTAAACACAAATCAATTTTTCTCAAATTGACATCTACCTTGTTTTTTTCGTTTTCAATAGAAGAAAGAGTTTTCCAAGCATCTAAAAATTGTCGATTGCTAATTAGTGAGTCAACTTTTTCAAAACTTGAAGCTTTGGAAATAGATATTAATAAAACAGAAAAAACAAATAATAAAGCTCTCTTCATTGTGCAAATTTAATAGAATTGACTCGGTTTTGAAGTAAGACAAATGTCAGACAATTAACACTAATGCGTTTATCAAAAGTCGTGCAATATTCAAATTTGAATAAAGAAGAAACGTAATATTATCTAAAATACATTATCATGGCAGGTAAATTTGACGAACAGATCAGTGAATTCATGAAGTTAGCACAATTAAGAAATGCTAATGAACCTGAGTTTTTACAAGCAGTTCATGAAGTTGCGGAAACAGTCATTCCATTCATGGCTAAAAACAAAGCCTACAAAAAAGCAAACCTTTTGGAAAGGATGATTGAGCCTGAACGCGTGGTGTCTTTTAGAGTTCCTTGGTTTACCGATAAAGGAGAGTATATGGTAAATAGAGGTTACAGAATAGAAATGAACAGCGCAATTGGACCTTACAAAGGAGGTTTGCGTTTTCATCCTTCTGTTAACTTGTCTATTTTGAAGTTTTTAGCTTTCGAGCAAGTCTTTAAAAATAGCTTAACAACCCTACCAATGGGTGGAGGTAAAGGAGGATCTGATTTTAATCCGAAAGGAAGATCTGATCGTGAAATAATGAATTTTTGTCAATCTTTTATGACTGAATTATGCCGACATATTGGTCCAGATACAGATGTTCCAGCGGGAGATATTGGTGTTGGAGCCAGAGAAATTGGGTATATGTTTGGTCAATATAAAAGAATCAGAAATGAGTTTACAGGAGTGCTTACAGGGAAAGGATTGTCGTATGGAGGATCTCTAATTCGTCCAGAAGCTACAGGATATGGAGCTGTTTACTTCGCCCAGCAAATGTTATTGAGAAATAGAATGGATTTTGAAGGGTTAACCGTAGTTGTTTCTGGCTCAGGTAATGTGGCTCAGTTTGCTTGTGAAAAAGTAATTGAATTAGGCGGGAAGCCTGTTACTATGAGCGATTCATCAGGATTCATATATGATAAAGATGGAATTAATTTAGAGAAGCTTAAGTTTATTAAGAAGCTTAAAAATGAAAAGCGCGGTAGAATTAAAGAATACGCAGAATATTACGGATGTGATTATTTCGAAGGAGAAAGACCATGGGGTGTTAAGTGTGATGTAGCATTTCCGTGTGCAACGCAAAATGAACTCAATGAAAAAGAAGCTAAAACGTTAGTCAAAAACGGAGTGAAATGCGTTGCAGAAGGAGCTAATATGCCAACTACACCGGAGGCTGTGGAGGTTTTCTTGTCGAATGATGTTCTTTTCGCGCCTGGAAAAGCTAGCAATGCAGGAGGTGTGGCGACATCAGGTTTGGAAATGTCTCAAAACTCATTGCGCCTAAGTTGGACAAGAGAGGAGGTTGATGCTCGTTTAAAAGGAATTATGACGGATATTCACGAAACATGTGTTGCATTTGGTAAAGACGGAAAACAAGTGAATTATGTAAAAGGTGCAAACATTGGAGGTTTCATTAAAGTTGCTGATGCAATGTTAGCTCAAGGGCATGTTTAATAAGTATATTTCCAACTCTCGCATATTTTAGTAAATTTGGAAGTAAGAAAGAGATATAGTTATGTTCAAAAACAGTAAATCAGAGGAAATGGGAGTACCACAAAATTTTGATACAAATGCAATTGATAGAATAGCGGAAGGAACTGTACTTGAAGGTTCGGTTAATTCTGCAATTAGTATCCGTGTTGATGGAAGAGTTAAAGGATCAATCATTTGTGCAGGAAGAGTTGTTGTAGGGAAAACAGGAGTTATTGAAGGAGAGATAGAGTGTGATTCGGCAGATGTTGAAGGAACATTAAACTCTACAGTTAAAGTGAAAGGACTCCTAGAATTAAAAGCTACAGCTGTTTTAAATGGAGATACACAAGTTGGAAAGCTTAAAGTTGATCCGGGTGCTGAAATCAATGGTAAACTAGATATGGGAGGTACTGTTAAGTCAATCTCAGGAAACAATAAATCTGAAGAAGTTGCCGAAAAAACCGCTTAATAATTTCTTAAAGTATTCAGGGATGGGGTTCGCTATGTTAGGGCCAATTCTTGGAGGTATGTTTTTAGGGAAATATTTAGATGAAGAATTTCAAACTTCAGGTTGGAAAATTGGATTAACTCTTTTTGGTGTATTTGCAGGTTTGTATTTAGCACTAAAAGATTTTATTAAATCGAATGATTAAAGACTTATTAAGGTATTTTATACTAGGTGGCCTTCTTTACGGAGGCCATTATTTTTTATCGCAAAATTTACCTTACAAAGGTCTTTCAACCTATAGAGATTTATCTCATTCAATTCTCTTTACAATATTCCTTGTAAGTCACGTTTTAACAATCTTTTTGAGTCGGAAATTCAAAATCCTTCCTGGTCAGGTATTTTTAGGATTTAGTGTCCTTAAGTTAATATTAGCAGGAGTGATGATTTTACTTTTTAAAAAGGTGGGGGATTACCCAATTGGAAAGTCCTTTACCCTAGCGTTTATGGCTAGTTATTTCGCTTATTTAACCATTGACGTTTGGGTGATGCTTGACTTGCTGAAAAAGGATGAAAAAAAAGATCCCAATTAAATTGAGATCTTTTATACTTTACTTGTAACTACTATATCCTCCTTTGAGATCGATTACATTTTTGAATCCAACTTTGAGAAAAGTTTTACTGGATTGTCCGCTTCTACCTCCTGATTTACAAAAGATGTAAGCTGTTTTCGTGGTGTCGAGTTTAGAGAGTTGCTCTTCGAAATTGTCATCAAAGTAATTAATATTAATTGCATCTTCTATCGTTCCACCATTGTATTCTCCATGAGTTCGTACATCAATAAGGATGCTGTTATCCTTGTTTGCTTTGTAAGACTCTACGAATTCTTTTGAATCCATCTTTTGATAACTGGATCCATTTGAACTTTGAGGAGCTGTGCAAGAAAGACTTAATACAGCCCCTAAAAATAATAGTGATAGTTTTTTCATAGTAACATTATACTTGTGCATTAACACTCATCCATCCTCCTCCGTTGATGCAATTTACACCTTTTGATTGAAGAAAACGAGTTGCTTGTCCACTTCTGTTTCCTGAAGCACAACATAAAATTACAGGTTCTTTCATTTTTTTAAAGTCATCTACTTTACTGTCTACAACATTTAGCGGAATATTAATAGCTCCGTTTACATGTCCACCAGCAAATTCTCCTGGAGTTCTTACATCAACAATTTGTCCGCCTTGAGAGATGGCATCTTTAACATCTGTACCTTTTCCGAATAATGAATCAAATATTCCCATTTTTAATTAGTTTTTAAGTTTCAACTTTAACAAAGAAAGTGAATTTGAAATGTGATAACAGTGAAGTAAGTTACTTTAATGAAAAAGTAATTATTCGTGAATAATCATCACAGGGATAGTAGGAGATTGAACAAATTCTTCCGCATGATTTTTTCTGAAAAGTTTATCTAAAAAACCATATTCACGTCTTACAAGCACTAGTAGATTATTGTCGTCTTTATGATCTAAGTAAAACTTAATTCCTTTTGAAACAGTCGATCTGCGTATCTTTTTAAATGAATGACGCACCTCTTTGCCAAAGTAATGATCTTCCAAACGTTTTTCTAATCGTTCTTCTGAATCTGATTTTTTATCAGAAGTTTTCACATGAGCGATTCTAATTGTACTTCCCGTATCTAAAGCTATATCCTTTAACAAATTTAATGCCTCTGGGTTAACCATTGGTTTGTAATCACTTGCCCAAAGTATTTTATTCAACGGCTCATATTCTGATTCTTCAGGGACAATTAAAATTGGGATGTCCGTTTGAAGCATTAGGTTACTTGCGTTACTTCCTTTGAACAATTTTTTCAAGCCTTGAGCGCCTTTAGTGCCCATAATTATTAAGTCTGTTTTATTATTCTTAATGTAAGTGTTGAAAGCAGAAAAAAGGTCGCCCTTGATTAATTCAATATCGAATTCAGTTTCAAATTTTTCTTGAAATTTCTTAAGTCTTTTCTTAGGCTTTTTTTCATCATATGCATTCATGCATGTGATGGAGAAATTAAATTCCTTTTGAAATTCCAAAGCGTACTTCATAGCATTATATGAAGTGATTGAAAAGTCTATTGGAATTAAAATATTGAGCATTAATTGGGGTTGAGTTTTTCCAAATTTTGGAAAGATTCTAAGAAGATACAATGATTTTCATCAACCCCCAAAGACAAGAAATCAAATTAATGATTTAAGCAACCATTTTGTATTTTTCTAACAAATCAGACCAATTCCAGATGTAATTTTTAGTAGCATCTTCAATTGATTTGATGATTATAGGGTTTGGAGTATTCATTTTTTGAAAATGATCCACCTGACAATCATTCATTCCGTATTTGTTAAAAATAGCTGTTGCTATAGCTTTTGGCAAATCATCAAGTCTTCTATCTAATCCTGAGATGTAATCTTCGTAATTATTAATTTGCTCTAAAGTTAAATCATGGTCTCTACCAGATAAGCTTTCAATGAATTCATCAATTACCAAAATTCTCATTCTGTTTAATTGATTAGATTCAAAGTGAAATTTTAAATTGTAAAGGTTAGCGCTGAAAACGATATACAAGAACCATTCGATTTGATTAGGCTTAATTTTAGGGCTCTGCATTAACTCAGGAACTTCATTTAAAAACTCAGATAGTGTTGGGAATGTTTCCTCAGCCAATTCGTTGATTGTACCAACAAAAACTTTCGCTACATGCTGTTCTTTAAGTCTCTTTTTTCCAAATAATGAAAATGCCATCTCTTTGTCTCTTTGCTATTGCAGCAAATATACTGGGAGACTAGAAGTTAGATTCAAGTTTGAACTTGATTTTATTAACTACGGAAAGTGAATTGTAAGTTAATTAATCTCTAACTCTTGTTCTAAAAAGCTTGCTTTAGTGAATAGAAGATTATTTTCTAATTCATGGTGCATTTCCAAATCGTCATCAAACTCCTTTAATTTGAAGTAAAGAAAGTGAATTGATGGTTCGGCATCTTTTGGAGCTTCAAAGTTATTGGTTAGCTCCTTAATTTTATCCATGATGTCATGACTGTCATCATGCTCTTCTTCCATCATTTCTATCGGTCTGGAAAGTGTTCCAAATGTTGCTCTTTCAACTTTTTCTCCTGCAGATTTACTTTCTGCTAGTTTTTTAAAGTAAGGAAATAGCACTTCTTCTTCCTTAACCAAGTGAATAGCTAAATCGTCCGTGAATTCAGTGAAAAGAGTTTTAATTTGCTTAATGATTTCACCTTGAGTCGTATCCTCAAGTTTATCAATTAGTTTTAAAATAAGTGGATAGTTTGCTTTTAGATAAGCATGGTGGGTGTTCATGATGTGATCAACTAAATCATCTAAATTCCACGATTTTAGCATTTCAAAGTATCCTTCCTTCTGTAGCATAATCACTTATTTTACAGTAAATTTCGGAATAAAAGTTTTAGTATAAAACCTTTGTCGTTAAATAACGATAAAATACCTATAAATAGTTATTATGAAGGATACTTTGAATAATCAAGACTGGAATGAACTGCTGGAATATTTTAATCAAGATGAATTAGCAGCAAAAGTTTGGTTGGAAAAGTATGCCTTAAAATCTGATGATGGCGAATTTTTAGAAAAAACGCCTGATCAAATGCATGATAGATTAGCGCGAGAATTTTGGCGAATTGAAAAAGAATATTCTGGCAAAGAAGAGTTTTCTGAAGATTTATCAGAATATGGACAACAAAGGCAAAAATTGGATTATGAAAGGATATTGGGGTACTTCAAAGGTTTCAAATATTTAGTTCCACAAGGAAGTGTAATGGCTAATTTGGGAGATTCAAGTAAATACACGTCGCTCTCAAATTGTGTGGTTATTCCTGAGATTTTTGATTCTTATGGGGGGATTTTCTTTTCCGATCAACAATTAGCCCAGTTGTATAAAAGACGCTGTGGTGTAGGAGTTGATATTTCTAGTCTCCGCCCAATTCATGAATCTGTAAAGAATTCGGCTGGAACAACATCAGGAGCTGTTTCTTTCATGGACAGATTTTCTAATACTACAAGAGAGGTTGCTCAGCACGGAAGAAGAGGAGCTTTAATGATTACAATGGATGTAAGGCATCCAGAAATCTTATCATTCATTAATGCAAAAAGAGATTTAACTAAAGTAACCGGTGCAAATATTAGTGTTAAACTTACTAATGATTTTATGCGAGCTGTGCGGGATGATAATTTTTTTACGTTGCAATGGCCAGTAGAATCATTGGAGCCTAAAATCACCAAAGAAATTAAAGCCAGAGAAGTTTGGAATTCAATAATAGATTCAGCTCATCAAACTGCAGAGCCAGGGCTTTTATTTTGGGATCAGCAGCATTTTTACAGTACTTCATCAGTATATCCTCAATTCAAAAACACTTCAACCAACCCATGTTCCGAAATCGCGATGCAGGGTGGGGATAGTTGTCGATTGATGGCAATTAATTTGTATTCATTTGTTATAAATCCATTCACTTCAAAAGCTCAATTCGATTTTGAAAAACTTTATGAGGTTGCTTATGAAGGAATGCGTTTGATGGATGATTTGGTTGATTTAGAATTGGAGCATATTCAACGCATTTTAGATAAAGTGACGAATGATTCAGAGCCCAATTACATCAAAGAAGTTGAAATTCGAACTTGGGAACTCTTGTATAAAAATGGTAAAGAAGGTAGGCGGACAGGACTTGGTTTTACAGGTTTAGCGGATGCATTAGCCGCTCTTGGAGTAAAGTATGATAGTGAGATTGCTCAATTAAAAATTGACGCAATCATGAGGACTAAATTTCAAGCGGAAATTGATTCTACTATTGATATGGCCATAACCCGGGGTAGCTTCAAAGGTTATGATCCTGCTATTGAAAAACAATCTGATTTCGTTCAAAAAATGATGTACATTGAGTTTGCAGAAGCTTGGGAAAAGATGCAAAAATTCGGAAGGAGAAATGTATCCTTCAGTACCGTGGCGCCAACAGGAACGTTAAGCTTATTAACGCAAACTTCATCTGGAATCGAACCCGTTTATATGCTTTCATATAAACGTCGTAAGAAAGTAAATCAGCCGTCAGAAAACAGTTTTACTGATGAGCTAGGTGATGATTGGGAAGAATTTAATGTATATCATCCGAAATTAGAGATTTGGCAAACTGAAAATCCAAATAAACCAATAGAAGAGTCGCCTTACTGGGGAAGTACAGCCCAAGAAATTGATTGGAAACAAAGAATTACTATTCAAAAAATTGTTCAGAAATACACAACTCACTCTATAAGTAGCACAATTAATTTAAGTGCAGATGTTTCAAAGGAGAAAGTTGGGGAGATATACCAGCGCGCTTGGGAGGAAGGTTTAAAAGGGATAACAGTTTATAGAGATGGATCAAGAGATGGTGTGTTGGTTAAAGCAGAGGAACAAAAAGCCAAAAAGCTTCAAAAACGTCCAGAAATTATACCTTCTGAATTGATTAGATTTAAGAATGGCGCTGAGCAATGGATAGCAGTTATTGGACTTATTGATGATGCGCCTTATGAGATTTTTACTGGAAAAATAGACGATCAATTTCGAGTACCTAATTGGGTGACTAAGGGCTGGACTGTTAAAGTAAACGGAACAAAAGGCAAGCGGTATGACTTTCAATACACCGATAAATCGAATGAAACTATTACAATTGAGGGGCTTTCCAGAGCCTTTAACAGTGAGTTTTGGAATTACGCCAAATTAATTTCGGGAATGTTAAGAATTGAAATGCCAATTGATCAAGTGGTGAAATTAGTTGAAGGTTTAAACCTGTATGATGATTCAATAAATACCTGGAAAAGAGGAGTATCAAGAGCCTTGAAACACTACATAGAGTCAGGAGTAATCAAAAAAGATAGTGTATGTCCGTCCTGCGAAAAAGAAAACGCCCTTGCTTACCAAGAAGGTTGTTTAAAATGCACCAACTGCGGATTTACAGAATGTTCGTGATTGCTTGTTATAGCCGAGTTTTGATTTACAATAGAATAGATAATATATCAATACGATCAAATCACACTTCATATTCTAGTATTATGGACTAATTTGAATAAATAACTATAAATTAGGAAAGTGATTGGTTTAATTGTTTACAATATTCAGCACTTAATTAGTAATCGTTTTATATATGGATTTAATGGTATGGAGAAGGATGATGAGAATTTTTCTAGTTCTACTTATTTCTTTTTCTACAGACTTACAGTCAGCTAGCGATTCAGTAAATGTTAGGGTTACTGCTGTTAATTTGAAAGAATTACAAAACATAGAGGCATTAACTTATGTTTCAGATTCCGTCTTTTTGTTTTCAGACGAAAGTGGAATAATATATCGTTGGGATCAAAGAGGAGGGCATATTAGCAATGTGTATGAATCTGATGAGTTCGTCGATAAAATTTTTGGAAATGATGGTTCAATAATATTTTCAACTCAGGAAGTTGTTTATCAAATAGATTATAATGGAATCTGATTCCCCACAATCTTACCTATAAATTTTAGCTACAGCTAATACAAGTCTATCAAATAATCGTTCTCCGAAATACCTTCTGTTAAGTTTATAGCAAAACTCGTCTAAATACGCTTGTAGATAGTCGCTCCTTAAAAATCGATATTTAGTATTTTTTGAACGAATAAAAATTTGATGTTATAACAATCAAAAAGACCTCTTGCTTTAATAGCATCATCATTTTCTTAAAATTCCAACCTGCTGCGGCTAAAAACGCATTGA
>CAXRIN010000061.1:0-26907 GCA_964230605.1 Flavobacteriaceae bacterium | reverse complement strand
TTAAAATGAGTGATACAACTGTGTTCATCTGGAAACTCTTCAATAAACCTTAAAATATTCATAACCAATCTTTTCTGTAAAGAAAGGTGTTCACTCCGTACTCAACTTACGGTTTAGGTATAATTGTGGGGAATCAGTAAAGTTTTAATACTTAAAGATGTTAATTCTGAGTTGAATTGAGTTTTATTAACAAAACCAACCTTTGTGAAGCAAACATTAATAATTAAACTTGCTGCTTTACAGGAATCCGATATCTATGAGAAAAATCTTGCTTTCAATCTCCCTTCTAATAGGAGTTTTCGTACAATTATTTGGTCAAAATCAATCAAGCTTACTCTGGGAAATTTCGGGTAAAGGATTACAAAAGAAATCTTACCTCTATGGAACAATGCATGTGAGCAATAAAATTGCTTTTCATTTGGGCGATACTTTTTTTATGGCCATGGATGGAGCGGAACTAGTATGCTTAGAATCAGATCCTGGGAAATGGATTGAGGAAATGTATGAAAGTGAAAGTAGTTTATTAAAAAGTAGGTTTGATGATTACTATGATCTCGGAAGTGATAATTTTTATGAAAACTTAGTTTCAGTTGATGCTCCTGAGAAAAAAGATCTTGAAAACGCGCTACGTCAAAAACATTCATTGGAAAATGGCTTCTTATACCGAGGTTCCGAATACAATGATGAATATGAAGAGAATACTTATTTAGATTTATTCATCTATCAATATGCGCGTAAAAATAAGATTGATGTATTGAATCTTGAAGACTTTGAGGAAACCAATAAACTGCAAGTTTTATCTATGCTTCCAGATGATGAGGACGAGGATGATAAAAAGAAGAAAAAGAAAACTTATTATTCAAAATGGAATAAAGAAATGAGTATTCGTGAAGCAATGGAGGATGCTTACAGAAATGGAAAACTAGATATTATTGATTCCATCACTCGAATGACTGCAAGATCTGATAATTATCTACATTATTTTCTACACGAAAGAAATAGAATCATGGCTGAAGGAATAGATACTTTGGCTCAGCAAAAAAGCATTTTTATAGGGATTGGCGCAGCACATTTACCAGGAGATAAAGGTGTAATTGAAATGCTAAGGCAAAAAGGCTACACTATGCGTCCCGTAACGCGAAACAAATCATTACTAGCAAAAGAAAAGAAAAATGCTATCGAAAAGAAATTCCTTGACCTACCCTATAGAAGCTTTACAACAAAAGATGGTTATATAACTGTAAATATTCCTGGTAAATTATACGAAACTAAAGGCCAAAGTAAAGATTTACAATATTTCTACCCTGATATGGCTAACGGAGGAAACTTCTTCATTTCTAGGTTTCAAACCTACTCTCCTATTCACAATAAATCAGTTGATTATTGGAAATTGAAAGTTGACTCTTTACTTTTTGAAAATGTAGAGGGAAAAATTATAGAACAGAAACACACTAAAGTTTCAGGTTTTGATGCGATAAAAATTTTGAATGAAACACGTAAAGGTGATTTCCAAAGAAGATTAATTGTATTCACTCCATTAGAAATAATCTTTTTTAAGATGGCTGGAACTGGAGAATGGGCCAAAATTTACGGAGACCGGTTTATTAACTCTGTACAAATCAATCAGCCTAAAGACAAGCCAACTGTTTATACTTCTCATTTAAACGACTTTCAAATTACCTTTCCTTCAGCAATAATTAATACTGTTCATGCAGTTGATTTAACAAACTCTCCACCTAAATATGATGTACAGTCTTATTTGAATAATGACAGTTCTTATTTCATTTTACAAAGTGATTGGCTTACTGATTTTGGATATATCGAAGAAGATACTTTTGAATTAAATTATCTTTTTAAAGTATTTGCTGAGCAGTTTGATTCTGTAAAAGTTGTTAAAACTATATCAAGTAATGAATCATCAGCAAATGGTATAATTGTTACAAATGAAGGCGATTCAATTTACCTTCAATCAAATATTTGGAAGAACTTTTATTATTTATTGATTGCGAAGAGCGATTATCCAAAAGCACAAAAATTCTTTAACTCTTTAAAATTCACCAATGATTATCTGGAAGATGAATATGTTGTTTATCATGATACGGTATTAAAATATACTGTAACAACTCCAGTTACTCCTCCAGAAATGGAGGATTTACTTAATTATGTTCGAAGAAAATCATCTGCAGATAAAAAGGATGAATGGGATTATGTTAAACATTACCGTGATTTCTTTTACAATCGAAATTACGAATCCATAAAAGTCAAGTACTTGAAGCATAGTGATTATTATCACTTTAAAACGATGAAGGATTTTTGGGAAGATGAATTAGAAGATTATTTAAAAGGCGGTTACATCATCACCAAAGAAGAATACGATAACAAATCTTCCACTCCCACTTCGACAATAGTTGTCTCCGATACTGGAAGCCAAAAAGTAATTGAAGTCAAAACCATAGTAAACAAAGGAGTTGTTTATACGATTAGAGCTGCTTATAATGGCGCTCAACCTAAATCTAAGTTTATTTCTACTTTCTTTGAAACGTTTAAACCCGATATGGATTCCCTTTTAGGAAAGGAAATAACAGTATCTAATGCTCCTTTGTTTTTTGCCGATTTAGCAAGTGGTGACTCAATATCAATTGAAAGAGCTGTTAATCTTAGTAATAGAATTAAGTTTACTAAAGATCATGTAGCTAGCATGATTTGGTACATCAAAAATTATGAATTTCCTGAGAATGATAAAAAAGGTACAGCCAATTATTTAACACAGCAATTGGGATATATTAAACACCCGGCTATTCTCCCATTTTTAAAAGAACGTTATGAGGAATCAACTGATGATTACGAAGCTCAATTTTCGGTTTTAAAGGCATTGGCAAAGTATGGGACAAAGAAGTCGTACAAACTGATGGATAAGCTACTGATTCAAGAACCTCCAATCACTAGAAACGAAAATCCTATTGAAAGTTTCTTTCATTATTTAGACGATTCTTTGTCACTTACATCAAAGCTTTATCCGGATTTATGGGACTTAATGCTCTATACCGATTATCGTGAGTCTGTGTATGAATTAAGTGCGATGCTTTTAGATAGTAATCTTATTAAATCATCAAGTTATAAAAGAGAAAAACCTTTAATTCTTCGTGAAGCCAAAGCTAGTACAACGACCAAAAAGACTAGAAGAAGAAAAAGTGATTATTCTTCTACTGTAAAACTTAAGGATACCGACTTTATTTACAGCTTTGGAAAGAAAAAGGAATATCCAATAAGTACAATCGATCAGTACACTTTAACACAATATTTAAAACTTTTGATGCCCTATTACAAAAAGGATAAGAAGGTTTCTAATTATGTTAATTCGCTTTTAAGTCATGAGGATAAAGACTATCAATTTGTAGCTACTATAATGATGATAAAATACAATTTACCAGTCCATGACAGTTTATATTTAAGCTTGTCTAAAAATCCAGATTATAGGTTTGCTTTTTATAAGGCTCTGAAATTCATTGGTAAAGAGAGTAAGTTTGATCGAAACTATCTTTCTCAAGAACAATTAATGGAGTCTGCAATACATGCCTCTTCTTCAATTGATGTTGCAGATAGTGTGAAATTTGTTGAAAAGAGATACATTAAAAATAAGTATGATGAAGGTTATGTTTACTTTTTTAAGCATCAATCTGATTATAACAATAAATGGTATGTGCATTATGCAGGATTGCAACCTAAAGATACTTCTCAAATAAGTGATAAAACCTACCTAGACTATATCGAGCGTAAAGCATCTAGTGTATACACAGAGTCTGAAATAAAAACTGAAATAGATGATTGGGTTAAATATCTAAACTTAATTGGTAGAGAACGTGCAGCTAGTAAATCAAGTTCTGATTATTCATTTTACGATTAAAATTATTCGAAGTACTAATAAAGTAGAACATTTCATCAATAACAAAAATTAAAAAAGCGCCCTGGCATTGGGCGCTTCTTCTTTCTGTATATAAGGCAATGGTTTACTCAACCACATTTATAATGCTAGCATCTTAAAAAAGATACAGTTTATTTTAAGCATCAAAAAAATCAAGTTTTTCAACCGATCCTGAACTCATATTATCAAGTGTAATATTTCCAATTCGATAGCGAACTAATCTTAAGGTTGGATGGCCTATTGCGGCAGTCATTTTTCTAACTTGTCGGAATTTTCCTTCAGTAATTGTAACAGAAATCCATGATGATGGTCCATGTCGTTCGTCTCTAACTTTCCAACCAGGTTCAGAATACGGAGTACCGTCTAATTTTTTAACCTTACATGGTTTTGTGATGTACTTCCCTCCTTTTAATCCAATTTCTACACCTTCGGTTAATTCTTGAATAGCCTCATTGGATATATCCCCATCAACTTGCGCCCAGTATTCCTTTTCAATTCCAGACCTGCAAATTCGGTCACTTTCCTTTCCATTTGTAGTTAATAAAAGTAAACCTTCAGAGTTTTCGTCTAATCTGCCAACTGCCATTGTCCCTTCTGGGAAATCGTATAAATCCCCAAGAAGTTTTTTAGCTCTTTTTTGAATTCTGATAAATTGACTCAAGTATCTTGGAGGCTTATTTAGCTTGAAATATTGGTGTTCCACAAATCAAAAATAAAAAAATCATAATTGAAGCATTAGAAAAATTTATAAGTCTTACTTGCTTTATTGATAGTATTACTATTATAATTGCAAACAAATCTATTAGAATGGATCGTTTTCAAAATAGAATAAGCTTCAATATCAATGATAAGGTTTTCCTAAAAGACCCCAACTCTAGTGAGCTTGGGACTAAAATTATTCAAGGAAGCATAGATTTGATTGAAGATTTAGGATTAGAAAATTTCACTTTCAAGAAGCTCTCTCAATATATTTCATCTACAGAGGCGTCAGTTTACAGGTATTTTGAAAGTAAACACCACCTTCTAACCTACTTGGTTTTATGGTATTGGGGTTGGCAAGAGTACAGAATAATTATGCGCACTACCAATATTGATGATCCTAAAAAAAGATTAAGACGAGCTATAAAAGTGCTTACCGAAAAAATTGAGGAAGATTCACAGTTTGCTGAGATTAATGAGGTAAAATTAAATCGAATTGTAATCGCTGAATCTTCAAAAATATATTTGATTAAAAATGTTGAGAAAGAAAACTCATTAGGTTTCTTCTCTCAGTATAAAGAAGTTGTTAATCGGGTTTCAGACATTATTCTAGAAATAAATCCTAATTACAAATATCCGCACATGCTGGTTTCTACTATAATTGAAGGCGCTCACCATCAAAGATACTTTGCCGAGTACATTCCGAGTTTAACAGATATTTGTGATGAAGAAGATGCCATAACTACATTTTACCAAAACTTAGCTTTAAAAGAACTATAATGGACAAAGAATTATCTCCTATAAAACGTTTCTTTATGCTTATCAATCCTGATAAAGCAGAGATTAGAAATGTATACGTTTATGCTATATTTTATGGTTTAGTTAACTTGTCATTACCAATTGGAATTCAGTCGATTGTGAATTTAATACAAGGTGGCCAGTTCAGTACTTCTTGGGTAATTCTAGTGTTCTTTGTGATTCTTGGTGTCGTGGTAACTGGACTCTTACAAGTATTCCAATTAAAAATAACGGAAACATTACAACAGAAAATATTTACCAGAGCTGCATTTGAATTCACTTACCGAATTCCTAAAATCAAACTAGAAGCACTTTATAACAAGTACGCTCCTGAATTAATGAATAGGTTTTTCGATATTATTTCAATTCAGAAAGGTCTTTCTAAAGTATTAATTGATTTCTCTACAGCAACCATTCAAACTTTATTTGGATTGATTTTACTTTCCTTCTATCACCCATTCTTTATTGTATTTAGTTTAATATTGATTGTTTTGGTTTATGCTATTTTCAAATTGACAGCTAAAAGAGGTTTGGAAACAAGTATGGCTGAATCGAAAAGCAAATACAAAATGGCTTCTTGGTTGGAAGAGTTAGCTAGAACAAGTACAACTTTCAAATTGGCTGGTGTTACCGAACTCCCAATGGAAAGAACAAACGAAAGATCTAGCGATTATGTAACAGCAAGAGAAGATCACTTCAAAGTTCTTTTGTCACAATACGGTTTGTTGATAGGATTCAAAGTTTTAGTAGCTGCAGGTTTACTTATAGTTGGGAGTATTTTAGTAATGGAAACTAAAATGAATATCGGTCAGTTCGTTGCAGCTGAAATTATTATTCTTTTAGTTCTAGGGTCTGTTGAGAAAATCATTTTGA
Source organism: Flavobacteriaceae bacterium (assembly GCA_964230605.1). Classification (GTDB taxonomy): domain Bacteria; phylum Bacteroidota; class Bacteroidia; order Flavobacteriales_C. The sequence continues at coordinate 20,615 of CAXRIN010000061.1, read as the reverse complement.
GCCTTGAAACTATTTACGATATCCTTACATCATTGGAAAAAGTTGGTCAGGTAACAGATTTGGCGCTTGAATCGGACTCTGGAATGAATATTTGTAATGTTTGGAATGATAGAGGTTTGGAAATTGAATTATCGGGAGTTAGCTTTAGATATCCTGGGAACTCTGATTATATATTCGAAGACGCTTCATTGAAAATTAGCTCCGGTGAATCTATTAGATTGGACGGAGATGGTGATGCAGGAAAAACTACCTTGCTTTATTTACTTTCTGGATTATACAAAACTGAAATTGGAAGTATTTCTATTAATGAAATTCCATTTGGAAACCTTAACCCTAATTTATTGAGGTCCACTATTGGTGATTGTTTGATGGATGAATTATTATTTGAAGGTTCACTACTTGAAAACATAACTATGGGTCGTGAAAATGCAACTTTCGATAATGTACAATGGGCAATAAAAGCTGTAGGACTTACTGATTTTATTAAATCCCTGCCCAAAGGGTTTAATACAAAGGTTCATCCTGAAGGAAAACAATTTTCAAACAGTATTGTCGAAAAATTAATTTTAGCTAGGAGTATTGCGGATAAACCCAAACTTTTATTAATAAAGGACTTATTCACTTCTCTACCGCAAAATGAACGTGAAGCAATTATGGACTTCCTTGTAGATAAATCTAACCCTTGGACAATTATAATTATCTCAAGAGATCCATATGTGGAAAGAATTGTAGATAGAACTGTTTTAATTAAAGACAAAAAACTTATTGAAAAGGCTTAGTTATGTTAAACATTTCCAATCATAAAGTCTCTCATATAATTAAAGAGAAAGGGTACTCAACTATTGAAAGAGTTGAATCCAAGCAGTCTAAGAAGGTATTGAGCCGAATGATTTACGCATCATTTGCAATTGGATTCATTTTACTTCTTTTACCATGGACGCAAAATATCCGTTCAGACGGACAAGTTTCTGTTTTAAAGCCTAATCAAAAACCTCAAACTATCAATTCCGTTATTGATGGAAGAGTTGAAAATTGGTTTGTTCAAGAAGGTGATTTTGTTCAAAAAGGCGACACGCTTTTGCGAATTTCAGAAGTTAAAGATGACTATTTTGATGATAAGTTATTAGAAAGAACTGGCAATCAAGTTGGATTTAAAAAAGAAAGTGTTGACGCTTACAAGAACAAGATTAAAGCCCAAGAACAACAAATTGAATCACTAAAAGAACAGCAACAACTAAAGTTGAATCAAGCTGCTAACAAATTAATGCAAGCTCGTTTGAAAGTTCAAAATGATAGCAATGCATTAGCTGCCGCTGAAACTGATTTTAAAATTGCAGAATACCAGTTGAGACGTATGGATAGTCTTTATAACACTGGTTTAAAATCACTTACTGATTTAGAAAAGCGAAAGCTAAACAACCAAAAAGCAAAAGCAAAATTCATTGAATCTAAAAACAAATGGTTGGCAGCACAGAATGATGTAATTAATGCGCAAATTGAAATTGCAAACATTAAAACTAAATTCAATCTAGACTTAAACAAATTGCAATCGGAGCGACTTTCTACTCTATCTCAAAAATTAGAGGCTGAAAATAGCCTAACCAAATTAGAAAACACATATAAAAACTATCAAGTTAGAACTGATTTACATTACATCCTCGCTCCTATTGACGGATACATTACTAAAACTATGGTTAATGGTATTGGAGAAACAATTAAAGCCGGACAAGAGATTGTAAGCATGATGCCTAAAAAGTATGAGTTAGCAGTTGAAGCTTATATCGATCCGATTGATTTACCACTAGTTGCAAAAAATGAAAATGTAAGGATTCAATTTGACGGTTGGCCAGCAATTGTTTTCTCAGGATGGCCTAATGCCAGTCATGGAACTTATGACGGGAAAATTTATGCTATCGACCAGTTTATCAGTCCAAACGGAAAATATAGAATTTTGATTGCGCCAGACACGACAAATTACCCTTGGCCTCAAGCTTTAAGAGTTGGTGGTGGTGCATCCTCAATGATCTTATTAAACGATGTGCCTATCTATTATGAATTATGGCGAAGAATCAATGGATTCCCTCCTGATTTTTATTCAAAAGCAGAACGTAAAGAATTAAAAAACAAGAAATGAGAAAGGCTTTTTTGACATATCTGATTGTTGCCTGTGGATTTGTTGCTTTTGCACAAGACTCATCTTCTGTTCTATCATTTGAGCAATTCGTTGGGATGGTCGCAAATCACCACCCTATAGCGCTTTCCGCAAATTACGAGATACAAATCGGGAAAGGAAAATTGCTAAAAGCCAGAGGTGCTTTTGATCCGAAAATTGGCGGAGATTTAAATCAAAAACGCTATACGGATAAGGATTATTACACTAAAATAGATGCAGGGTTTAAGATTCCGACTTGGTTTGGGATTAGCCTTGATGGTGGATATGAAAATAATAGAGGTGATTATTTAAGTGCCGAATCAAACACTCCTTCAGGTGGATTATGGAGTCTTGGCGGATCAATCAATATTGGTAAAGGTTTATTTATCGATGAACGAAGAGCTAGTTTGAAGCAGGCAAGATTAATGCGTGACAACTCCATTCTTGATCAAAAATTAATGGTGAATGATTTAATGTATCATGCCTCAATGGCTTATTGGAATTGGTTTAAAGCCTACAATGCTAAAAAGGTTTTTGAAGATGCGGTAATTGTTGCTCAAGAAAGATTTGATGCCATTAAAAGCTCAGCTCGTTTAGGAGATAAACCCATGGTAGACACCCTGAAAAGCTTTATTGTATTACAGGAAAGAAAACTAGGACTGGAACAAAGCAATTTAGAGTTTAAGAATAAACAAATGGAATTAGAGGTTTACTTATGGAAAGACGGACTAATTCCTTTAGAGTTAAACGGATTAAGTCCGGCAGATTACCAGGAGATTGTATTTCCTGAACCAACAGACGGTCTGTCGGCACAAATTGAAACATGGGCAAGCACGCATCCTGAAATTTTAACCATTCAAAATCAACTTGAAATGGCGAAAGTAGATTTAAGGTTAAGTAGAGAGAATTTAAAACCTACAATTCAATTAAAGTACAATACGCTAAGTCCTGGGATAGATAATATAGACTTGAATACCTACGACATTGATAACTATAAATGGGGCGCAAAAGTCTCTATTCCCCTATTCTTAAGAAAAGAGCGCGGAGAATTAAAAATCAGCAATTATAAGTACAAACAAATGGAAGCTAAAACTGCCTTAAAAATAGAGTCAACGAAATTTAAAATTGAGAAAAGTATGAATAATTGGTATAGTTACTCAAGACAAGTTGCTATACAGTCTGTTAATTTAAATTCATATCAAAATCTTTACCGCGCAGAAAACACACTTTTTGACGCTGGAGAAAGTTCAATGTTTCTTGTAAACACAAGAGATAATGATAGAATAAACGCCCAAATAAAATATATTAAAACCTTAACTGAAGGTTTAATTGAAAAGGCTTTATTTGACTATCATATCTTTAGGTATTAATTGTTTAAAACATTATCCTTTATCAATTCTCCCCTCTGCTTTCTAATCCATATCTTTGCGCGATAAATTTTCTATTAATGAAGGTTACTACTAAAAGATACGAATTAGAAAAAAAGAAATACATCTCCATTGCAACACAAGCTTTATTGAAAAAAGAATGGCTTTATGGAGTTCCTTGTGCAATTTTAATCGTTTTAAGTTTTGTTGTTCCTAGCTGGTTTTGGACATTTTTCCTAATTGGATTCCTTGCTCCTGTTCTTTACATTGGGTTCTGGTTAATTCAATTTGCAGGATTTACTCAACATGAAATGGGTAAAATGTTCTTTTATAAAATGAGCTATGAAATTGATGGAAGGCAATTTCTGTTAAAAGTTGATGCAAAACATGGTATGCCAATGGAGTGGAAAAACTTCAAAAAAGCATATAAATCAAAAGATGGTTTTGTATTAACTATGAGTAAAGCTCAATTTATTTACCTGCCGTTTTCAATCTTTAAAAAGGAAAACGACATTAAACTGACTGAAACAATCTTAAAAAGAAAAAATCTACTGTAATGAAAATCAAATTATTCCCTATCCTACTTTCATTTGCTTTAATTAGCTGCGGTGGAAGTAACGAAGAAAACTCAATTGATGAAGAAAATGACGCTGTTGAAGTTGTTGATTCTCTTCAAACTGAAAGTTATGTAGCTGGTGATATGAATGTTATATCAACCGTTTATGGTAACATTTTAGCTTTAAATCTGAAAAGACAAGGTTTATCTTTTTTAAATGCTGAAAAATTCACGCAAGATGTTAGCGATCACATTGCTAACAAAACAACTGGATTACAAGTTGACACATTAGTTAGTCAGTTAACTAGAATTCAAAAAGCAACTAACAACTTTGCTGTAATGACCGATGAGCAAAAATCAGATGCTCAAGAAATATTCGGTACATTATTCTATTTTGATTTTCAAAAAGCGCCTTTCTTTGAGGAGTTAGTTGTGAAGAATTTTGGTGATGGATTTGTAGATTCATGGAATAACGGAACTCAACCTTCTCAAGAAGCTTATAAAGTTTATGCTGATTATAATGCAAAACAAGCATCTAAAAAAGGTGATGACTTCTTAGCTGCAAATGCTAAAAGGCCGGAAGTAAAAGTAACAGAAACAGGTCTTCAATACGAAATGATCAGAGAAGGAAACGGAGAAAGACCTTCGGATACAAACACAGTTATTGCTCATTATGAAGGGACTCTTATTGATGGTACTGTTTTCGATTCATCTTATGATCGCGGTGAGCCAACAGAATTTCCTTTAAACAGAGTGATTCCTGGATGGACAGAAGGATTGCAGTTAATGGATATTGGTTCTAAATACAAACTTTATATTCCTTACAACCTGGGATACGGAGCTCAAGGTGCAGGTGCGCAAATACCTCCTTACTCTGCATTAATCTTTACAATCGAATTAAAAGAAATCAAATAAACCATATATGTCTGAATTAAACACGACAGATACAGAAGTAGTATCATTTGTACACGGCGTTTCATTCGCTAATCAATTAAAACAACAAAACTTAGCATTTTTAGATGCTAAAGAAATGATTCAGCAATTTGAATCATTAAGATCAACTGGTCTTGGTGATTTTAATCCTCAAGTTGAGATCATGAAACTTAGAGAAATTGCTGCAAGAACTGAAAACTTCGCTAATGCTGAAGGTGAAGACGTTGTGGTTGCTAAGGAAGTGTTTTCAAAATTATTTTTCACAGATTTAGATAAGTCTCCAATTTCAGAAGGATTAAACGTTGAGAAATTCAATGAGGGATTATTAAACTTTTGGGAAACAGAAGAGATGCCTTCAACTGAATACATTCAAACTTACAATGACTATGTAGCTGGAATTGCAGCAAAAGAAGGTGAAGATTTCTTAGCAGAGAATGCAAAAAGACCAGAAGTTTCTGTTACAGAATCTGGATTACAATACGAAATTCTTGAAGATGCTGAAGGCCCAAAACCAACAGCAGAACAATCGGTTGTTGCGCACTATGAAGGTACTTTACCAAATGGCGCTAAATTCGATTCATCATATGATCGCGGAGAACCAACTGAATTTCCATTAAACAGAGTTATTGCTGGATGGACAGAAGGATTACAATTAATGAGCGTTGGAGCAAAATATAAATTCTACATTCCTTATCAATTAGGATACGGAGCTCAAGGAGCTGGAGCAAACATCCCTCCTTACGCTGCATTAGTATTTATCGTAGAGTTAAAAGAGATTAAGTAATCTCATTAAAATTACACAGTAGAGACGTCCCGCGGGGCGTCTTTTTTATGTTTTAAACTATGAAATTAACTGAAAAAATATTTGCAACCTTATCCCTTATTGGGTTAACACTGAATTTACTAAATATCCCAGGAGGAACATTATTAATGATTTTCTCAATCAGTATGCTTTCTATTATTTATATGTATTTCGGTTTCGCATTTTTTAATGGGATAAGACTTCGACACATCTTTAAAAAAGAGGCTTATAAAGGCGTTGGCGTTTGGAGGATATTAGGATCAATAGGAACAGGAATCACTTTATCCATCTTGTTAATTAGCATAATGTTTAGAATTCAAAGTTGGCCAGGAGCATCTGTTTCACTTATTCAAGGAGCTCTATTTTCTTTAATCATTTTTATTGTTGGATTGATTAAATTTTCAAAATCAAAATCTAACTTCTATAAAAGAATTTTCTTGCGCCTTGGTACTTTAACAGGAGTTGTTATCATTTTATTTTCAATACCTAAAATGACTTTAATTGAAATCAAATACAGCGATTATCCAGCATACATAGACGCTATTAAAGAAGCTAGGTCAAATCCAGACTCACTTCAGTTATGGGATAAAGTAGATTTAGAATATCAGAAAATGATGTATCCTGAATTTACAGATTTCGATAATTCCCCTAAATAATTGTAGAGACGCCCCGCGGGGCGTTTTTTTTTTGATTTATCTTGAAAGTCTTAGACGCCCCGTGGGACGTCTCTACGGAATTAAAATTGCACTGTTGATGTTTTGATTTCTTCGGCAAAAATCAGGTCGTGTGTTGAGCAGAAGATTAAACAATCTTCTTTGATTGTCTTTATAACATCAATTAAAATGTTTTTACTGCTTACATCTAGATAAACAGTAGGCTCATCTAAAAATAAAACCTCTGGCTTTTTTAATAACTGGCGAATAATACAAAGTTTTCGAAATTGTCCATCACTGAGCTCGTCTATAAATCGATCTAGTTCAATTCTAAGATTAAACTTCTTCAGCCAGCTTTGTTTTTCTTCTAGTGTTGAATCAACACCAAAACTTAAAAAATCCTCAACAGACAAGTAAACACCTTTTGAAATTGAAGAATCCACCCACCCAATTTTTTGTGTTTCAAGCTCAACAAACCCTTTTAACGGTTGGTGCAATCCTGCTAATGTTTTTAATAAAGTAGACTTCCCTACTCCATTATCTCCCAATAAAACTACTACTTCCTCTTTATTCCATTTGTTAGAAATTGGCGTAGACAGTAATCCTTCCTTATATCCTATTTGTAGATTTTCAACTGCTAACATTTGTAAATCTTTTTAATAGGAAATAAATAATAACGGGAACTCCCAATACACTTAATACAGCATTTATGGGTAGTGCAATATCTGCTATTGTACCTCTTGATATTAAATCAGCAAACAGAACCATAACAGCTCCTAAAATCATACATAGAGTTAATATTTTTTTAATATCAGAGGTTTTTAAAATGATTTTTAAAAGATTTGGAACTACAATACCTACAAACGCAATTGGTCCGACTATGCTTGTGATTAAACCTATCCAAACTCCAAAAACAACCAATAAAAGTCTTTTATTAAATCCAACAGATTTTTTGGTGAGTAATTTCAATTCTGAATCACCTAAAGAATAAATATTTAACCATGAACTCAATCGATACATAGTCACAAACCCGAATGAGCTAATGATTAAAATTAAAGTTATGGTTACCCAACTCCCTCGGTTAAAACTTCCCATTCCCCAAAACACATAACTTTTCATTCCATTTACATCAGTTAGTTGCATTAAAACCTCCAATACAGCATAACTAGCATAACTCAATAACAGTCCTATAATCAAAACAAAAGTCATGTTAAAGGATCTGCCAGCTGCAGTGATTAGGAGCATCAGAAATGCAACGGCACCTAAACAAGCAAAAACAGTTAACCCAATCCATTCAAATTGCAATGCAAAACCAGGTAACAAATAAAACAAACCAACTCCCAAACTAGCACCAGAGTTGATTCCTAGCGTAGTTGGTCCCGCTAATGGGTTTTTAAATAAGGTTTGAATTCCTAATCCAACACAAGCTGAGCTCGCTCCTACTAATAAACCTAAAATTGTACGAATAAGTCTTGAATTAAAGATTTCAGATTCAATTCCGCCTTCGCTTGCAAAAACTTTCGATAAATCAATATCTACTGAGCCTTGAGTGATTTGCAAAACAATCATCAAAACCAAAACAATAGTCAATATGATTAATAATCTATTCTTCAAGTTGAATTAATTCAAAAATACCACCTTTCACTTTTTCTTCTGATAGAATGGAATTCAAATCGTTAATAATTAATCCAGAATTCACTAGACTGTGAAAGAAGTAATTAGACTGACTGGTGTTGCAATAAATCAATTTTTTCGGATGATTTTTTAATGATAATATCGGACTAAGTCGATCCATTAAACCTTCTTTACTTAATTCCCAATCCATAAATAGTAAATAATCAGCTTTTGCCAAATCAACAATCGCATTTTCCTGAGAAATTTTAACACTTTCAGACTTTCCTTCAACCGTCATTAATTCACCACCTGCATATCTAACTATTTTAGCTATGTATGTATACTCACCTGGTTTAAACCACTCTCCTCCAAAATTATCCAGTTTCAAAACGGTTTTATTTAAGGAAGGAAATTCATTAATTAAAGTTCTTGGATTATTTGCTACTTCCTTAGCTTCTGTTAATTTATTTGAAACAGCTCCTACTATTTGATAAAATGAACGTCTTCTTTGAATTCCATTCTCTAAATATTCGTCAATTACCAGCTTTGGTATGTCTAAGGATTTTATAACATCTAATTGATACGAATTACAAATTATTAAATCAGGCTGAACGGCAATTAATTTCTCCAAATCAATCTCTGATCCTTCTCCTAAGCTTTCAAAGTTTCCATATGGTTGTCCAAATCTAGATTTGTTAAAAACACCAACAACCTTTTTATTCGCTATCCATCTGAAATATGCATAAAAAGGTGTGTTTAATATAGCTATCCGATTGTATTCTTTATTTGGAATTGAACTTACAATGCCACCACTCAAATCATAGGTTTGAATCAAAGAATCATTTAAGGAGAATAATCTTGAATTGGAAATTGAATCCCAAGTATTCACTTCTTTCTGAGGACTTTCACAACTAATGAAAACTAAAAAAAATAATATGTAGCTATATACTTTCAATTTTTATAGACCGTATGATTTCTTCCAGACTGCGAATGCAATGAATTTAAATAATCGCTGATTTTCTGGAGTCCCTACTTGGTTGAAGAACTGATCATAGTCTTTCAATAACGAAGAAACATTAATATATTCCCCTAGGTCTGGCGTAAAATATTTTCTTAACTCATCTTTTATTTCGAAAATCCATTGATTATTTGGTGTTACATACCCCATTTTGTCTTTTCGATTATAAATCTCGCTTGGTAATAAATGTTCAGTAGCTTCTTTTAATAAGTACTTTTTAATGCCCTTTTGAATTTTATAAGCGCCAGGGATTTGGAAAGTATATTCTATCAAATTAATATCATCTGAAAATGGTGTTCTTGCTTCAATCCCATGCCACATACTACATCTGTCTTCGCACTTTAAATACTGTTTTAAACGAGTGTTGTAAAACTCATGTTTTAATATGCCATTCAAGGATTTAGGCGGTTTTGATTTTGCTTTTTGAAAACCAGATTTCCCAAAACAATTTAATAAATCTCCAGCAATATATTGGTGTTCTTGCTGAACCTTTTGAGTTAATCTTTTAAATAAAAAAGACGGCATTTTCTTGATGCCGTAGTACTTTAAGTATTGCTTTGTAAAAAACTGAAAACCAGAATTTAAAGAATCGAAACTTTTAACTTCGCTAACTAATCTAGTAATATTCCCACTTCTCAAATCATCCATCCACAAGTTGATGTGATAAGGCAAATAACCGCCAAAAAGCTCGTCGCCACCTTGACCATCTAAAACAACCTTCACTCCTGTTTCTTTCACTTTTTTCATTACGCGAAATTGTGCGTAAGTACTAGTAGAGAAAAGAGGAATGTCTTGAGAATAAATCAGCTCTTCTAAATCTTTTAGTAATTCATCTGATTGTGGATAGATATGATTTTTCTTAGCGCCAACTTTTTTGTTTACAATATCTGCAAAATGACTTTCATCAAATTCTTTTTGTTTTGATGAAGCTGTATAAGTATAAATTTGATCCTTTCCTAGTTCAGCCATTTGCGTAACAATCGCCGAACTATCAATTCCCCCACTCAAACATGCTCCTACAGCAACATCAGACCTTAACCTTAAGTCCACAGAATTTTTAAATAGTTGGGTTAATTGCTCAACATATTCTGATTCCTTAACCGGATTTATTTTTTCGTTCTTTTTGTTAAAGGCTAAATCGTAATATTGATTGGTTTCTAATTTCCAATTTTTATAATCAAACGTTAAATTAAATCCGGGTTCCAATTCTATCACACCCTCAAACATACCTTGAGGATCAGATTCCAAATTAGCAAAAGCCAAATAATCAAAAGCGGCTGATTTATTAATCTTTCTTGGAATCAAACCACTCATAACTAGTGCTTTTTGTTCCGATGAAAAAGCAAATGTTTTATCATTTTTCAGATAGTAAAAGGGTTTGACTCCAAATCGATCCCTCGCGGAAAAAACAACTTGGGTTTCAATATTGTAAATGGCAAAAGCCCACATTCCATTAAACCTATCTAAACATTTTTCTCCCCAATGAATAAAAGCTTTTAAAACAACTTCAGCGTCTGAATTTGATCTAAATACAACTCCTTGTTTTTTAAGTTCTTCTCTTAACTCAATGTAATTATAAATCTCTCCATTATAGGTGAGCCAATAATTACCAGTTTCATCAGCCATAGGTTCATGACCCAATGCAGATAAATCAAGAATAGACAATCGTTGATGCCCAAACCAACCTATGGAGTTTGAATGAGATTCGTGAGAATAATTAAGATAATTAAATTCTCCAACCTTTCCTATGGACTTGGCAGAAGCTAACGGACTTGCCTGATTTGATGAAAACAAAACCAACCCTTCGTCATCAGGACCTCTATGTTGGATTAGGGCGTTCATTTTGGAACCAACAGATAAAATATCTGCTCCCTTTTCACGAGTAAAGATTCCATTAATTCCGCACATTATACTTGCTTAATTTGATAACACAAAATAGACGTAGCAATCGCCACATTTAATGATTCAGCATTGGACTCAGTACTCGAAGGAATTGTAATTTTTTGATGTTCTGATTGATACCATACCTCAGACACCCCATGAGATTCACTTCCCATAACAACAACACCAGATTGAACTCCATTTAAAATATTAGGTGAATCTCCTTCAAAATCAGTCACATAAACTTTTGTGTTCTTAGGCTTTGTTTTCAAAAAATCCTCTGCGTCCATAACAACGGGTATAATTGAAGAGAAAGATCCCATTGTGCTTTGAACAACTTTTGGATTGTAAAACTCTACACAATCTGTTGAGCAAACAATTTGTTGAATTCCAAACCAATCCGCTGTACGAATAATAGTACCTAAATTTCCTGGGTCTGAAACACCATCTAAATACAAAATCAAATTATCCCAGTTTATTTCAGAGGATTCATTAAAATTGACAATTGCAATAGCTTCTTTATTAGACTTTAACCCGGTTGCTTTTTCCAAATCATTTTCAGCAACTATACAAGGTTGAAGTTCTAAGATCTTTGGATAGTCTTTAGATATTTTTTCAGAACAATAAACTTCATCTACCTTAAAACTAGAATTCAAAAGTGAAAGCACTCCTTTTCTTCCCTCAACAATAAACTTTTGAGATTCAACTCTAAACTTCTTTTGCTGAAGTGACTTAATGAACTTTATCTTATTTTTGGATAGCATTAGCAAAAGCCCTAATTGAGTACTAATTTAGCTAATCTTAACGTGAAATTTCTTGAAAGGAAAGCAAATTAAATATCTTGCATTTGTCGCACTAACCTTTTTGTTGTTTAGCTGTGCAAAACATCAGCTTTCTACATGGCATTTAACTGAATCGGAAAAACTTCTCGCAAAGAATAAATTATTAGTTGTTGATAATAAAAACATTGACAAAGAGGAGCTTTCTTCATATATCAGACAAAAACCTAATCGATCCATCTTATTTGGCTCTTGGAAGTTTGGTTTACAATGGAAAAACCTTTGGTACAATGGAAAGTCAGGCAAAAAAAGACCTGCTGTAATACTTGACTCAAGTTTAGTTGACCGATCTATTAAGCAGATGGGCATATTCATGAGGAATGAAGGGTATTATGAGGCTAAAGTAAGTGCTGAAACAAAGCCCGTTTTGTTTTTAGGTGTTAAAAAATGGGAAACAAAAAAATCAAAAGTAATTTACACTATTGATCCAGGTTTACCCTTAACAATTGATAGTACTGGAAATAGTATTAATCAAATTGAAATTCAAAAACTAGTTAAGCAAATCAAACACAATAGCTTGATAAAAGAAGGTGAGATTTTAAGAATTGAAAATTTAGAAGAAGAAAGAGCTCGAATCACTGAACATTTAAATAATAACGGATTTTACAATTTTGCAGAAAACTATATCAGATTCAATGTTGATTCCTCCAGAGGGAAAGATAGTACTATTGTTATTACTAAGATTAAACAGCCTTCAGCCAATAGGGATCATGAGAAATTTTATTTAAATCACATTTATATCAATACTACTTACGATCCTTACAATGGAAATAACACAACCACCGACACTTTAATTTATCAAGGTGTTAATATAATAAGTAAAGGGCCTTCTAAATTTAATCCAGACCCACTTTACAGAAGTCTTTTCTTACATTCAGGAGAGCTTTTTAGTGCAAAAAAACAGAGTCTAACATTTCGACAGTTTGCTAACCTTCAAATGTTCAGTTTTATAAAAATTGAATTTAAAGAAGTTAATGATTCGAGTGGAGAAAATTTATTGGATGCTTACATATTATTGCAACCTTCCAAAAGAATGTCTTTCTCTACAGAGTTGATGGGAACTTATCGTGAGGGTTTTGGAGCCAATGGACAAATCTCTTTCACTAGAAAGAATACGTTTGGAAATGCTGAAATATTAAATCTTTCTATTTCTGGATTAATTGAAAACCAAAAAGTTATTGAAGAAAATGATTTTAAATTTGGATCTAATATCGGTCCTAGGTTGTCCTTAACATTTCCAAGACTATTTTTATTGCCGAAACTAACACATAACATTCGTCAAAACGCTTTCCCTAAGACTACTTTATCAGCGTATTACAATTTTCAACAAAGATCTCAAATTGCGAGGCACTTAACTAACGTGTCTTTAACTTACACTTGGAATGAGGGGAAATACAAGCAACATGAATTAAGCATTCCGGACATTAGTATCTCCGACAGTAAAATTTTAAATCTTTCCTCTTTAACTGCTCAAGAAAAATTTAAATTCGAAGATGCTATTTCGGCTGGTTTAAAATATGGTTTCACATACAACAACCAGAGTAATGAAAAAGTAAAACACCCAATTTACTTCACAGGTAAAGGTTGGTTGATTGGCCCATCAGCTTTATTAGCTGATGCTTTAAACATTGAAGCAAGAAATAGTGAAACTAACGCTATTACTCTCGGAGGAATTCGTTTTGCTACATTCTTTAAATTTCAAGGAGATTTAAGATCTTATTACAATATGAGGAACAGACAGCAAGTGGTTTTAAGATCATTTATTGGAGCTGGTATTCCTTTAGATAAAGACGGTGTAATTCCTTTTGATCAGTTATATTTTGGTGGTGGGGCAAACTCAATTAGAGGTTGGCGTCAAAGAACTCTTGGTCCTGGTTCATATTATGACCCTGATGATAATATTGACAAATTAGGAGAAGTTAAAATTGAATTTAATGCTGAATATAGATTCCCAATTACAGCTATTTTAAAAGGAGCCTTATTTGTAGATGCTGGAAATATCTGGACAGAAACCTCTGAAAATACAGGACAGAATTTTGAATTCAATCGCTTTTATAATGAATTTGCCATCTCCCCTGGTTTGGGTCTTCGTTTAGATTTTGACTTCTTCCTTTTTAGGCTAGACTTAGGTGTTCCTGTTAAACAACCTTATGAAGATAATAAACTCAAGCTTCAAGGTAAAGAAACACAATTCAACTTTGGAGTTGGTTACCCTTTCTAATCGACAGCTTTCCTATTATTATGCTCAAAAAAATGGCCGAAATTCATCGACCATTAATTTAACAGAAATATATTTCTTTTATTTTCTAGAAATCACTTTCTTAACTGCAGCAACAATATGAGAAACTCCTAAACCATATTTCTCCATTAATTCATCTGGCGTTGCAGATTCACCAAAGCTATCATTAACAGCTACAAATTCTTGAGGAGTTGGATTATTCGCTGCTAATACTTGAGCAACACTCTCTCCTAACCCGCCTAAAATATTGTGCTCTTCACAAGTAACAATTGCACCTGTTTTAGCAACTGATTTTAAAATCGCATCAGCATCAAGTGGCTTAATTGTGTGAATATTTATCAAGTCAACCGAAATACCCTCTTTAGCTAATTCATGTCCTGCTTCAATAGCCTTCCATACTAAGTGACCTGTTGCAACAATTGTTACATCAGACCCTTCGTTTAAATGAACTGCCTTCCCGATTTCAAACTCTTGATCATCCGGAGTGAAAATTGGCACCGAAGGACGACCGAATCTTAGATAAACAGGTCCGTTATACTTTGCAGCAGCAATGGTTGCAGCTTTTGTTTGGTTATAATCACATGGATTAATAACTACCATTCCTGGTAACATTTTCATTAATCCAATATCTTCTAAAATTTGGTGAGTAGCTCCATCCTCTCCTAGAGTTAAACCTGCATGTGAGGCAGCAATTTTAACATTTTTACCAGAATAAGCTACAGCTTGACGAATTTGATCGTAAACCCTACCTGTTGCAAAGTTGGCAAAAGTACCAGCAAATGGAATTTTACCTCCAATAGTTAAACCTGCAGACATCCCAATCATGTTTGCTTCAGCAATACCTGTTTGGAAAAATCTTTCAGGAAATTCATCAATAAAGTCTTGCATTTTTAATGAACCAACTAAATCAGCACATAATGCAACAACATTTTCATCGTTTCTTCCAGCTTCTGAAAGTCCCGCTCCAAAACCTGAGCGTGTGTCTTTTTTCCCTGTAACTTCAAATGTTTTCATGAGTTTTCGAAATCAAAATTTATATAAACAAAAATATCTTTTATAATTGGACTATTGTGGATTTCCCAGATTTTATTGTGAAATCTTTTTCAACAGTATAAAAGGCTCTATCCCTATTTTCTCCTCTAAAAATATAGGTGTAATCTCCGGGCTGTAATTCAACAGATTGGTTTTCGCTTTCAGGAGTAAATGAGTAAATAAGTTCCATTTCAGCGCCGACCACATGATAAATACTTCCATATCCTCTCCCTGGGTTTTTAATACTTGCTAATCCTGGTGCTGGTATTTGTAATAAAGTATTCTCACTTTGTTCGACATCAACAGTCATTTTTATTCGAGGTAGCGTTAATATTTCAACATCATATGTTCCAACTAGATATCTAACTTTGTCCTTGAAACTTTGAACATTAACAACATTGCATTCTCCCTCCTCTCTTACTAAAAAGTTCAAATCTCTCATTCTCCCTTCAGACAATTTTAGCTCAATAGTACCTTGAGGAGTTTCTATTGGAATATGATTGTGCTGACCAGCTATAATTTCAACATCTTCTAACCAAACTTCTGGTAAAGTATGAACTTGTATTTTATATTGAGTGGCAGGGTCGATTGATAATGTATCAGGAATGCCTTTATAATTCATTGTATGATAAAAGTTGTATTTAACTTTACCTGAATTAACTTCATAAAAGGTCATATTAACATTTGTTTCATTTGGCTTACCATCAACATCTAACAAATCAACTTGAACAGTGGTTGAATTTAACGCCTCTTCTAGAACCAATCCTAAAACAGTTTTAAAAGACTTTTCATCTTTGGCATCATAAAAGTTACCTATACAATAAAAGTGCTTCTTGTATTCTTCTAAAACTCCTAATCCAATAACAAAAGGTTTTAAAAAGATATTGTTTTTACGAAGAGCTCTTGAAATTGCACATGGATCACCATCACATGCCTCTATACCATCTGTAATTAGAACAACTACATTTTTACAATTTGAACAAGGCGTAAAATCATTAATGGTCGCTTCTAATGATTTAGCTATAGGCGTTGTACCTCTAGGATATGTAGTTTTTAAAACAGCCTTGATTTGGGGAACATTTTCAGGCCCAAAAGGCACTTCTAAATGAGTGTCCTCGCAATCTTGAAACCCAGGCGTAATGGCACTTCTGTTACCATATACCCTCAATGCTAATTCAACATTTGGCATATCTTTTAAGCTATCAACAGCTTCGCTTAAAAGTTTTTGTGCAATATCAATTTTAGATTTACCTGCGAATTGTCCAAACATGGACTGTGAGGCATCAAAAATGAAAAGAATCCGAGTAGTTTTGGTTTCCTTTTGAGCAAAGGAAACCATACTTATTAAAGAAAATGTAATTACAAATAAAAAACGAATCATGAGCACTTTTTAATAGTCGCCCAAAGTTTCTGGATTTTGTGCTAAAGCGGCAGCAGTTTGCTCATCACTTGGAGCTTTTCCATGCCAACCATTAGTCCCCATCATAAAATCAACTCCGTTCCCCATAATTGTAGTCATGATAATCATAATTGGCTTACCGTTTCCTAACATAGATTTAGCTTCTGCTAAAACCTTAAGTAAGTCATTAAAATCATTACCATTCATTTCAAGAACTTGCCAACCAAATGACTCGTACTTATTTCTCAGATTCCCAAGAGAAAGAACTTCATCAACAGATCCATCAATTTGAGCATTGTTATAATCTACAATAGCGATCAAATTGTCTACCTTATTATGTGGAGCATACATTAATGCTTCCCATACTTGCCCTTCTTGTTGCTCCCCGTCGCCCATTAAACAGTAAACTGTTTTATCATCACCGTTTAACTTTTTAGCCTGAGCAGCTCCAATAGCAACCGATAAACCTTGACCTAACGAACCAGAAGCAACTCTTATGCCAGGTAATCCCTCATGAGTAGTTGGGTGACCTTGAAGACGAGAATTAAGTTTTCTAAAAGAAGCTAATTCACTTACTGGAAAATGACCTGAATGAGCCAAAACACTATACCAAACTGGAGAAATGTGACCTTGAGATAAAAAGAATAAATCCTCATTCTTTCCATTCATTTCAAAATTTGAAGGATTGTAATCCATTACTTCATTATAAAGAGCAACGAATAATTCAGCACATCCTAATGAACCTCCTGGGTGACCAGAACTTACTGCATTAACCATTCTAACTATATCTCTTCTCACTTGAGAAGTAATGTCTTGTAATTTTTGGATATCAGCCATTATCTTTCGGTAACGTATTTTCAATAATTTGCCATCAAAAATAAAGCTAATTTTCCGCGTAAATATTGATTTAAGGTTAAAGTTTAGAATTGTTTATAACTTTTAATTGTTGATTGTTCTTAAAACTAAAAAAGGGCTTTAAACAAGCCCTTTGAATATCAATATTTTTATAACTATGATTAAGCTGATGCTCTCTCAATAAAGTTAGAAACCAATCTAACTTCTTCTTTAAGTTTTTGTTTTCCTCCTATTTGATTCATTAATAAGTTTAAAGTATACTCAGCCAATTCTTTATAAGGGGTTTGATTAGCTGTGATTTTTGGAAATGTGAATGTAAAAACATCGTTATCAAAAAGAGAAACAACTGAGAATTGTTCAGGAATTTTAATTCCCATTTCATGTATGCTTTCCACCAATTTTAAAGTCAATACGTCATTCACACTAACGATTGCACTTAATTTAGGGTTATTTGCTCTTATTTCTTTTAAAACATTTGAAACTTCGTTCCCGTCTTTAGCATCAATACTCAGTGCTAAGAGACCAGCGGGATTAACCCTTGTGTTCTTATATGCTTTTTTCGCCCCTTTTAGAATTTCAGACATTAATATATCTGAGTTTTTATTTTCAAAAGCAATAGCTATATCGTGATGACCTTTTTCTATTAAGTATTTTATATCTGAATAAACTGTTTTTTCATAGTCTATACCAACAAAATTACTATTAAGATTATTTCCAGATTTCCTCATAGAAACAACAGGGAAATCGTTTTTCAACAAACTCCCTAATCCGTTGTCAGAGAGATTAGAATTAAAAATAATTCCATCAACACTTTTCCCCATTAAAGTAGTTATGGAATCTCCTTTCTTTTCTTTTGTTGTGGTTACAATTAAACTGTAACCATTTTTCGAAGCTTCATCTTCCAAATACTTGAATAATCTAGACTGATAACTGTCTGATAAATCGTCAACAACCAATCCGATGGTATTCGTTTTTCCACTTCTTAAATTCCTTGCAGTTTGATTAGGACGGTAATTAAGCTCTATAGCTTTTTCTTTCACCTTTTTTTGAACATCCTTATTGATTCCATTGATCCCCCTTTCCATTAAGAACAAGAGATACCAACGTTTTTGAAACCCCTAAGTGATGTACCAAATGACTTAATGATACTTTTTTCATAACAACCCGATTTAAAACCTTGATCATAAAATTTGCCCAATTGATCAAGATTTATTGTAATCCCATTTTAAGGTTGCTATATATAGTAATTTTCATCGAATATTATTTTATATAAAATCATTTCGTCTTACCCCATGAAGAACTTAAAAAGTAATTAGTAATTTTGTGCCCTCATGAATCAATACAAAAAAGTTGCGTTTTATACATTAGGTTGTAAGCTTAATTTTTCTGAAACTTCTGGAATTGCACAAAATTTCGAGAAAGGAGGTTTTGCCAGAGTTGAGTTTGAGGAAACCCCTGATGTTTTTGTTATAAACACTTGTTCTGTAACTGATAACGCTGATAAAAAATGTAGAAGTATTGTTCGTAAAGCGCGTAAAATAAATCCTAAAGCATACGTAGCTATCATTGGGTGTTATGCGCAATTAAAACCAAAAGAAATCGCATCAATTGAAGGTGTTAATCTAGTTTTAGGAGCAAACGAGAAATTTAATATTCTTGAACATGTTCAGAAACTAGACAATGAGACAGAAACAACTGTAATAGATGGTGAAATAGATGATGTTAACGAATTCTTTCCTTCTTACTCATTAGGTGATAGAACTCGTACTTTTTTAAAAGTTCAAGACGGTTGCGATTATTCTTGTTCATTTTGTACAATTCCGCTAGCTAGAGGAAAAAGCAGAAGTAACACCATTAAAGAGACAATGAAAACTGCGAAGGAAGTTGCACAAACTCAAGCTCGAGAAGTTGTTTTAACAGGTGTTAATTTAGGTGATTTTGGAAGATATAACAATGAGTCTTTTGAAGGTTTAGTTATTGAACTTGATGAATTAAATGGTATTGACCGATTTAGAATTTCTTCAATAGAACCTAATCTACTAACAGATAACATCATTGAAAAAGTTGCTGAAAGCAAAAGATTTGTCCCGCATTTCCATATTCCTCTTCAATCTGGGTCTCCAGAGCTCTTAAAATTAATGAGAAGAAGATATAAGCGAGATGTGTATACGTCTAGAGTGTCGAAAATAAAAGAATTAATGCCTCATTGTTGTATAGGTGTTGATGTTATAGTTGGCTTCCCTGGTGAAACTGAGGAAAGGTTTATGGAAACATATGATTATTTAAATAATTTAGAAGTCTCTTATTTTCACGTTTTCACTTACTCAGAGCGTGATAATACCTTGGCTCCAGAATTAGGAAATCGTGTGGATAATAAAACGAGAGACGAAAGGAGTAAAATGCTAAGAATTCTTTCTGCTAAGAAAAAACGTGCTTTTTACGAAAGTAACATCGGATCAATATCAACAGTTTTATTTGAGGCTGAAAATACTTATGGTTATATGTTTGGATTCACTTCAAATTATGTTAAAGTGAAAGTACCATACAATGAATCTTTAGTTAATCAAATTAAAGAGGTTAAGCTTACAGAAATTGATAGAGATGGCATTTTCAAAATCGATTTTTTAAACTAATTATTTACTCTCAGTTGTTACGACTAGGCCCATTGCCATTTTAGTAATCTGAACTTCTTTACCGGATTGATTATATTCCCTCCAATATCCATTTGGTCTTCCAAATTTATAAGTTCCTGTTGCTAAAACGTTTCCATTTGAATAATAGTAGGAACATGTATCGTTTGCTTGTCCCTCTTTAAACTCAACAACCTTTGCAATAGAACCTGAGAACCTGTAGAAATTAAGATTCCCATTCCCGTTTTTAAAGCCTCCGTTATTTATTTCTTTTCCGTTTTCATCATAAAAGAAAGCATTGTACAGTTTTCCTTTGTCAAAAATAAACTTAGCAAACAACTTTCCATTTTTAGGATTGTAAATTATCATAGGCCCGTAAACAAAATTCTTTTTTATGGTAATTTCTCTTCTTACATTTCCATTTTTATAAACCTCCAATTGCTTTTCGCCTTCCATCGAGACTTGATACTTTCCGTATTCATCAGAACACCCCCCTTCACCTGTTTTGTAGATCCCCCAATCATTAGGACAGGATTGATACAAAACTAAGATAATTTTCAAGCAGCATTTTCATAGAGTTGAGCGGGGATTTGATAGTTAAGGGATTGATGCCTTCTTTCATGGTTGTAGTAGTTAAAATATTCT
>CAXRIN010000060.1:0-28496 GCA_964230605.1 Flavobacteriaceae bacterium | reverse complement strand
CAGAAAATTTCAGTAATTTTATCTACCATAAGAAAAAGGTTTTTTTGGTTTTAAATATTTGATATTCAGTAAATTAAATATAAGCCAAAAACCTTTTTTTATGAAATAATATTAGGGTTTTCTTACGTCGAACTCACGTTAGAATAATATACTGAGGTATAATCCCTTCTCCCTCTTTAAGTTTTTTAAACGCTTCAAAACAACTCATTAAAGGTAAATCCACCTCTGAAATTACTAGGTCATATTTAGTTGGATTATATTTTAAAAAATCATGTAAATCATCACCAGTACCTCCAACCTGAACATTTGCTCCATATTTCAAGATACTTTCCGCTAATTTCGCAGATTGGTCGGTACTAGGTTCAATTATCAAAATTGACAGATTACTAAAATCTACCATTTCATCATTAGTATTTTTCTCAGGTAATCTAATTGAAATTGAAAAATTATTTTCTTCTCCATCTGTAAAATTCAATTCTCCATTATAATGAAGTATTGTACTAAAAAAACTTCTTCCTCAAGAGAGGAATAACCTGGTTCAAAATGACCATTAATTCTATCTTTAAAATGTATATAAAGATTGTAATAGTATGAACTCAATTTTTTATTAAAACCCCCAGAAAAATTGAATATTAGCTCAGAGTTAGAACCGCTTACTTTTAATTTTGAAACCAATCCTTGCTGCATTCTATTCGCAGAATGAATAGGGAATAGAACTAGATTTTTTAATCTTTCAAAATCTCCATTGAGGAAGCCCGACATTCCATGATCTATCAAAACTGAATTACGCAATTCAACAGAGAGTAAATTATATTCATTCAATACGACATCAAATAACTCATCTACATCAATTTCACCTTCTCTAAAAATTAAAGAATCATTCTCTTTTGACGTAATTCGTAAAACATCATCAACAACATTTAAAAGCTCCATTGATTTTATTTCAACCTTCCTAAGAGCCTCCTTTCCCTTTATATTTTCTTGTTTAAAACTTGACAATAATTCCAATGCATTTTTTAATTCATGAACCTGATCTCTTGTTAATGCCCCAAGATTTGCAAAAAACCTATTACGATTCAAGAGAACCATGTCTGACATATCTTTCTCATAGAGAATCTTTTCAACCATTTGATTAAACACGTCAGATAATTGACCAATTTCGTCTTTAGACTTTACGTTAACTCTTGCCTTTAAATTACCTTTTTGAATTTCAGAAGCAGTGGAGTAAAGTTTAGCTATTGGACCTGATATTGACGTTTGAATAATAAATACTACCAATACAATTAAAGCTAAAATCAATAGGGAAATAAATACAATTCTTTGAGTCAAACTTGATAAAAAAGCATCTAATTCTTTGAGATTGGCTTGAATAACAACATCACCAATTATTTTATCTCCGGATTTTATTGGTGATTTACTATAAATTCCATCATCATTATAAAACCCTGCATAACTTAATTTCGAGGGAGGGGATAATGCTGAATCAACCACATAAGAAGCAACAACACTATCGTTCACCAAAACCCAAATCGCATCAACTTTTCCCCTATCCATTTTTTTGTTAAGGTTTTCAGCTATCTCTTTATACTGTTCAAAAAGGATTGAAAACTCAGCTGAAACTCCTATAAAATCACCCAAGGTTGTCAACTCCTTAATAGCTTGTTTGTTATAATTATCTTTTTCTGTATAAATAACGACCAAAGACAATAACACAATTGCTATAATAACCTGAGAAATAGCAAAAAAGAATAACTTATATTTTATTTTATTAAAAAGTTGCATCAAGTAAAAAACCGAGCTTTAAACCGATTAGATTTAATCAATTTGTTACGCTCAAATAGTGAAAAAGTTCTACCAAACTCTTAATAGAATACAACTGGTTAGAAGAATGAAAAATAAGAACTCATTTCTTCTCTGAATCTTTTTAAGATCAGATAGATGAAAGAACTCTATTGAAAAAATAGAACAAGGCAAACCAAGAAGTATAATTAATAACTCTTTATTAAATTTTGATTGCAAAAAAAGAAGTGATAAAAACAAAAATACCGCTGTCCAAATCCAAAGCCAATAATGAACTCTCTCTTTAATTCCTCTTTTTTCAATCACTCCAAAAAGCTTCACTAAAATCAAAAATTCAAAAAATGATATTAAAGTGATTAAAAGTTGAGTTACTGAAAACTGAGCATTTAGTAAAGGGGATGAAAAATGAAAATCAATCCAGTTTGAAATACCCAAATCAAAAAGGTATAAATAGGCTAATTTCAATAATAACACCCAGAATATCCCGAGAAGTGGAATAATGAAATCTCTCCATGAAAAAGCAACAACTAAAGTCAAGCCAACAAGATACATTAAAATCAAGCCAGCAAAATTGGGCGTTAAAATGAAAACTAATCCAAAAAGAACCCCAATCTGAAACTCTTTCACAAATTCCCTAGGAGCATTATGTAAACTTATAAGTTGGAAATTAATAAAAGTGATAATTAACAAGCTCGTCAGCTCAAGATAGTAGGAATAGGAATTGTTTAATGCTGTTATAAAAACAAGAAAAACAACCCCTGGAAATCCATCTCCAACACCTATAAACTTGTATTTTCTAAAATTAAAGTTTAATAGAATTACTATACCTAAAATCGCTATTTGTGAAATTGTTAAAGAAATCCAATCTATGTTATGGAATGTTGTTAAACCATTAGTTAGCTCCCAGAAACTAAATAACAAATTCAAACCGAATAGAAGAATCACCCAAAAAAAGGTGGAAATCACATTAGTACTTCTTGTAGCTGAAATTATCATATATCCAAAAGTAGGAATATTATATTCACATATTAAATATCAGTTTCAAATTCGTTTAATTACGATATTCATATTATATTTGTCCCAAATTGTATTAAGATGAACATTAACGGTATCACAGAATTTTTACACGAGTTTTTTTACAAAACGTTTGAGGTATTACCAATGTTAGGTTGGGCTGCTAACTACTTTTTCCTAGTAGTAATGTTTTTACTTTTCCTTTATTGGTTAAGTGTTCTTGCTAAAACTCCAAAAACAGAGAGATAAAATTCCAAAAGCATAAAATGAAAAGCTAACCTTTTGGTTAGCTTTTTTTTGCAATTGTATTTGGCTAAAAGTGTATTCTGAAAATATGAATACAAAAAAATCCCAGCTTTCGCTGGGATTTTCAATTTAATACTTTTATTGATTAGTTACCAAACGTTGGTTTTTCTTGAGAATCTGTAACAGTATTCACATCCATGTTAATTATCTGATCATCTTTCCAGAAACCATTGTAAGTAGCGCTGTTTTCCCATTTAAAAACTCCAGCACCTTCTCTTTTATCTGCTTTCCACTGACCAGTGTAGCTTCCTTTGTTTTTCCAAACATAAACTCCAGTACCATCTCTTTTATTATCATGGTAATCTCCATTATATCTATCACCGTTTGCAAATTCATATTTACCAGAACCATGCATCTTCCCTCCTTTCCATTGTCCTTCATATTTGTCACCATTTGAAAATTGGAATGTTCCACTCCCATTGTGACAATTTCCTTTAACACACTGCGCGTTTGAATCTAACGCAAAACCTCCTAAAAATAATAAGGCAATAAATACAATTCTTTCCATCTTTCTAATTTTTAATTTGATACGTTCAACTAAAAACAAAACTTGTACCAAAGTTTTTTTAACTCGTCAAAGTATGGCATGTTACGCACCTTACTAAGCTTAGGTTTCAAAACATTTCAAAAATAATATTTAAATTTTAGCTACCAAATAAAAGGCTGTTTACCTTAACTTTGGACATATGTTGAAACAGTCTTTTCTATTTGCAATTATTATTTTTATTCTATCCTGCACGGAAAACAAAAATGTACCAAATACCTATATTATCCCTGAGGAGAAAATGATAGAAATTTTAAAAGACTTTCACATTACCGATGCAGCTTCAAAACAAGGTGTTATTTCAAACAATCGAAACAACTATATAAGAAATCAACAATACTTAAGCATTCTATCAAAACACGAGATAGAAAAAGCAAGATTTGACTCTACAATTATATATTACAGCGAAAGACTAGAGGATTTTAAAAAACTTTATGATCGCTTGGAAAATGAAATGATTCAATTAATAGATGGTCAAAAGTAATTAATGATTTTGTCTGAATATATCTCCAGTCAGTTGTATTGCAGATTTAATAGACGTAAAATTAAAACCGATCTCTTCTTTTATTTTTTTATTCGAATATCTGACTACACTTAAAGCACTTTCAGCAGCCTCTTTTGTAACCAGTGGGGATTTTCCAAATAAAAATGTTTTAACAGCTTCAATTCTCCAAATTAATTCAGCCATCCATTTTTTCACTTCTACTCTTGGCCTTGACTTCCCTAAGGAATCTGCGATCATATTAAACACCTCTTGAAAAGTCAAGTTTTCACCAATTATTAAAAATCGTTCATTTACAATATCACTCTTCATTAACTTAATAAAAGCATCTACAACATCGTTTACACTTACAAAAGCATTAACACCTTTAGAGTAATACTTCAATCCTTTCCAAACTTTTAAAAACAAATTAGCACTGCTTTCATTCCAATCTCCGGGACCAATAATTATAGAAGGGTTTATTATAATAACATCCAATCCCTCTTCGGCACCTCTCCAAACTTCAAGCTCTGAATAATATTTTGAAATTGAATAAGTAGAAAATGTTCCATCATTCACCCATTGGCATGACTCATCTCTAAAACCATTGTTAGGAGACTTTCCAATTGCGGCCGTTGAACTTACGTGAGCAAGTTTTTTAATATTATAATCCAAGCATAAATTAACAATATTGGCGGTTCCTTCTATATTAAAATCTAAAAGAGCTTTACGATCCTTTTTATTGAATGAAACCATCGCAGCGCAATGATAAACATACTCAACTCCTTCAAAATGTTCCTGTAAATCTGCCGGATTCAATAAGTCGGATTTGACCCATTCAATTCTGGATTGAGTATAATTCCAGTCTAAATCATATAAGGCAAAAATCCTTTTAACTTTCTCTAATGATTTTTCTGATCTGTAGATTGCTCTAATCGGAACCTCATCTTTAATTAAGTACATCAATAAATGAGAACCTACTAAACCCGTTCCACCAGTGACTAAAATCATATAATAAAATTAGGTATAATAAGTCTTCGCCGAATAGTATTAACCTCAAAATATCTTAAATTTACAGCAAAATTTAATCTATGAGTTTTGTAAGTGAATTACAGTGGAGAGGAATGATTCATGATATCATGCCTGGAACAGAAGAGCAACTGGAAAAAGAAATGACTACCGCTTATGTAGGTTTTGATCCAACTGCCGATTCGTTACACATTGGAAACTTGGTATCTATAATGATGCTTAAACACTTACAGGCTGCTGGTCATAAGCCTTTAGCTTTGGTTGGTGGAGCAACCGGAATGGTTGGAGACCCATCAGGGAAGTCTGAAGAAAGAAAATTTTTAACTGAAGAAACATTACAACACAATTTAGAGGGTGTGAAAGCTCAGTTAGAGTCATTTTTAGATTTTGATTGTGGTGAAAACTCAGCCGAGATCGTAAACAATTATGATTGGTTTAAAGATTTCTCATTACTAGGTTTCTTAAGAGATGCTGGTAAGCATCTTACTGTAAATTACATGATGAGTAAGGATTCTGTAAAAAAGCGTTTAGAAACCGGTATTTCATTTACGGAATTCTCATACCAATTAATTCAAGGATACGATTTCTACCATTTAAATAAAGAAAAGAACTGCAAGCTTCAAATGGGAGGCTCAGATCAGTGGGGAAATATTACAACTGGAACTGAATTTATCAGAAGATTGGGAGGAGGTGATGCTTTTGCATTAACCTGTCCTTTAATAACTAAAGCTGATGGTTCTAAATTTGGAAAATCTGAGGGAGGTAATATTTGGTTAGACCCTGAAAAAACTTCTCCTTATAAATTCTACCAATTCTGGTTAAATCAATCAGATGAAGATGCTTTGAAATCGATTAAAATCTTCACTATGAAAACCGAAGAAGAAATCAATAAACTTGCAACTAGACATGCTGAAGCACCTCATACTAGAATTTTACAAAATGCGATTGCTGATGATATAACAGTAACTGTTCATTCTCAGGAAGCCTTAGATAATGCAAAAGCTGCTTCTGAAATTCTATTTGGAAAAACTACCGAAGAGAATGTAAGAGAATTAAGCAAAGGAGCATTGGAATCTATTGGACTCGAAGTACCAAAACATGAAGTAGCTAAATCTATTATTTCTGAAAAAGTAGGAATTGTTGATTTACTTTCTGAATACGCACCTATATTTTCATCGAAAGGTGAAGCTAGAAGAGCCTTAAAAAACAATGCAGTTGCAGTTAACAAAACAAAGGTTCAAGACTCTAAAACAGTTTCTTCAGCTGATGTTATTCAAGATGATTACATATTAGTTCAAAACGGTAAAAAGAACTATCACTTAATAAATCTAGTTTAGTCCATGGTCAATAGCCCATGGACCATGATCTAATCATGGCATACATTCTCCACATAGATTCAACTACAAAAGTTTGCTCAATCGCATTGAGCAAAAACGAGGAGTTGATTCAATTAGTAGAATTAGATTCTGATGGATTAGCGCATAGTGAAAAGCTCCATTTATTCATTGAAGAGTGTTTGGAAAAAGCTTCAATAAAACCGTCAGACCTAAATGCAGTATCAGTCTCTAAAGGACCTGGATCATACACCGGATTGAGAATAGGAGTTTCAGCTGCAAAAGGACTTTGCTACGGTTTAAATATTCCATTAATCGCTGTAGACACTTTAGAGGCTATGGCTAACACTGTTGCTTTAGAAGTTGAATCTGATGCAGTATTAATCCCGATGATCGATGCAAGAAGAGTTGAAGTATTCTGCTCTATTCATCAATCAGGTGAAATAGTAAAAACGGTTCATTCAAGAATATTAGACGAAGAACCATTCGATGAAATAACAGCCCCAAAAGTATATTACTTTGGGGACGGCGCCGAAAAAGCTCAAGTTCACTTAAATCCAAATTGGGAATATCTACCTGAACCAAAAACATCTGCAAAAAACCTCATCCCTCTCACTTGGGAAAAATTTCAAAATAAAAATTTCGAGGATGTAGCTTACTTTGAACCTTCATATCATAAAGAGTTTAAGGCTGGTAAACCAAAGAAAATTTTAAAATAACTACTTCAACAACCCTTGAATAGCTTCAAAAGTTCTTTTAGGGTTTTTGCCTTCGTACAAGCATTGATAAACCGCATCTGCAATTGGTAAATCAAGGTCAAATTTCTTTTTGATTTCATTTACGCATTTAGAAGCATAGTAACCTTCGGCAACCATTTTCATTTCTAATTGAGCAAATTTTGCGGAGTAACCTTTACCAATCATATTTCCAAATGTACGGTTACGAGAGTATTGAGAATATGCTGTAACTAACAAATCTCCTAGATACGCTGATGTTTTTACATCACGATGCTTAGGGTAAACATGATCAACAAACTGTTCGGTTTCACGAATTGCATTGGAAATCAAAACCGCCATAAAGTTATCTCCGTAACCAATCCCAAAGCAAATACCAGCAGCAATTGCGTATATATTTTTCATGATTGCAGAGTACTCAGTACCTACTAAATCATCGTTCCTGTTTACATTAATGTATCTACATCTTAAAAGATCCCCAATAGCATGAGCCTTACCTTGTGTTGGGGTTGCTATAGTTAAATAAGATAATCTTTCATGCGCAACTTCCTCTGCATGACACGGACCTGCAACAATAGCCATATTGTTGTACTCGACTTCAAATTTTTCATTTAAATAGGCAGCTGGAATTAGTGTGAATTCAGGAATAATCCCTTTGATTGCAGAAACAATAATTTTGTCTTTTAAATCTTCGGATGTAATTCCTGCTGATGTAAATTCATTGTGCAAAAAAGCTGAAGGAATTACCAAAAATATTACCTCAGCGTCTTTGATAACACCTTTCAAATCAGTTGAAACTTTCAACCTTTTTGTATCAAAGTTTACAGAAGAAATGTAATTTGGATTGTTTCCATATTTACGAATATGATCAGCCGTTTCTTCACGACGAACCCACCAGCTTAACGAGTCAACATTATTCAATAATATTTTAGACAAAGCTGTGGCCCAACTTCCCCCTCCTACTACTGCTATTTTTGAATCGTGTAACATTTATTTTTTTAATGGAATTGTCATTGCGAGGAGGTACGACATGGCAATCTCTTTTTATTAACAAATATGAGATCGCTTCGTTCCTCGCGATGACGATAGCGGCTTATCCCACTATTTGGATAAATAATCCATCAGCAGTCTTCTCAACCTTAGTTAATCCATGAGCAGCTAATCCCTTAAGAGCCTTATCCCATTTCTTATTTGATAAATCAACTTGAGATTTTAGCGACCCTAATTCTATTTTCCCTTCTTTTTTAAGAATATCAAAAATTAATTTTTCGTTTTCTCCTAATTCCGGACCTTTCTTCTCTGGTTTCATTTGAGGGAAGAATAATACATCTTGGATAGAATTTGAATTTGTCATGATCATCGATAAACGATCAATTCCAATCCCTAACCCTGCTGTTGGAGGCATTCCGTATTCAATTGATCTTAAGAAATCTTCATCTAATACCATTGCCTCATCATCTCCTCTTTTTCCAAGCTCTAATTGCTCTTCAAAACGCTTTCTTTGATCAATTGGGTCATTCAACTCTGAGTATGCGTTACAGATTTCTTTTCCGTTACAAATACACTCAAAACGCTCAACTAATCCTTCTTTATCTCTATGCTTCTTAGCTAATGGAGACATTTCTACTGGGTAATCAGTAATGAAAGTAGGTTGGATTAATAAACCTTCACATTTCTCACCAAAAATCTCATCAATTAACTTTCCTTTACCCATTGTATCATCAATCGGCACTTCTAGTTTTTCAGCTGTAGCTCTTAATTGAGCTTCATCCATTTCAGAAATATCAATTCCTGTATATTCTTCAATCGCCTCAAACATTGTGTAACGCTTCCAAGGGCGCGCGAAGTTAATTTCGTTTTCTCCAACAGTTACTTTAGTATCTCCGTGAAGAGCCATGGCAATTTTCTCTACCATTTCTTCAACCATATCCATCATCCAGTTGTAATCCTTATAGGCAACATAAAGCTCCATTTGAGTAAACTCTGGGTTATGGAAACGGCTCATTCCCTCGTTACGGAAATCTTTAGCGAATTCGAAAACTCCATCAAATCCACCAACAATTAACTTCTTTAAGTACAACTCATTTGCAATTCGCAAATAAAGCGTCATATCTAAAGTATTGTGGTGTGTTTTAAAAGGACGAGCTGCTGCTCCTCCATATATTGGCTGAAGTATTGGTGTTTCAACCTCTAAATACCCTTTATCCGATAAGAAATTTCTCATAGTATTCACCAATTGAGTTCTTTGGATAAAAGTTTCTCTTACATGTGGATTTACAGTTAAATCAACGTAACGCTGACGGTATCTTTGCTCAGGATCTGTAAATGCATCGTACTCCTTCCCATCTGCATCAACTTTAGGTTGAGGAAGAGGTTTAACTGATTTAGTTAAAAGTGTAAACTCGTTTGCATGAATAGTTATTTCACCTACTTGAGTTGTGAATACATAACCTTTAACTCCAATAATATCTCCTGTATCAACTAGTTTTTTGAAAACCTCATTGTACATCGTTTTATCATCACCAGGACAAATTTCATCACGGTTGAAGTAAACCTGGATTCTAGCAGTTTCATCCTGCATTTCAACAAACGCAGCCTTCCCTTGCATTCTTCTACGCATGATTCTTCCAGCAAAACTTACAGCTTTGTAAAGTGTTTTATTGCTCTCATAATTTTCAAGAATGTCTTCAGCAGAACAATCCACCTTAAACTCGGCAGCAGGGTAAGGATCTACTCCTAACTCTCTCAATCTGTCTAACTTTTCTCTTCTTTGAATTTCTTGTTCGCTTAAATTCTGTGCCATGCGTAAAAATTGAATTGGCAAAGATACGAAATGAGTACCTAAACTTACATGTATTTAGCTACTAGATTTTTAATCTGAATTACATCCAATTGCTGGATACAATTAAAGTGTTTCTTAGGACAAGCTGGATATCCTATTTTACTACATGGGCGACACTTTAAATCCTTTACTTCAACTATATGAACCAAGTCCTTATTTTGCGGGATGTAAGGATACATTCCAAAAGCTGGTACAGTATTTCCCCAAACACTTATAACAGGTTTTTCTAGGGCAGATGCTATATGCATCATTCCTGTATCAGGTGTTATAACGCAGAAAGACTGTTTTAAAAGTGATGCCGATTGCTCAATATTAAATCCTCCACACGCATTAAATAACTTAGAATTTTTAGCCAATTTGATAACCTCTTCTGCTTTTTCTTTTTCGCCTGGCCCTCCAATTAGCACAAAATTTGTATCAATAGAATCAACAACTTCCACCATCTTTTCAATAGTTAAAGCTTTTGTAGCGTGAGCCGCGCCAATCACAAGACAAACGTAATTTGGAAACGGTGGATTAATTACTTCATTTTTGGATTCAATAAAAAAATCTAAACCTTTCAAATCATTAACTACTCCCAATTCTTTCACTTGCTCCAAATACCTATCAACAATATGCACATCAGGCATTTTGTTAATTTTGAAATTGGTTAACAACCACTTTTCCCAATTGTATTTATTGAAGCTTGAAGAGGGTGACTTCACCAATGATTTCACTTGTCGTGATCTTATGTTTTTATGTAAATCAATTACATAACCATATTTCTCAGCCTTCAAAACATCAGCAACCTCTCGAACCTCCTTGTCGATAGTGATGACTCTGGACACATTTGGATTTGAAGTAATTACAGGTTCAAATGTTTTTTTTGTTAAAAAATGAATTTCAGCATTTGGGAATTTAGCTTTTACACATCTTAAAACAGGCGTGGTTAAAACAATATCTCCAATGGAGCTAAATCTTATGACTAAAATTTTCTTCAAACAACCCAAAGATAAAATGTTTCAAGTAATCATTTGATGAATTACAATTTTCAATCAAGGTTTGATACCTTTACCCAATGGAGGAATTTAGCTTACAGGGTAGAGAATTTATTGAACTCAATAAACTTTTAAAGTTTTTAAACATTGCGGAATCTGGAGGCTTTGCTAACCAAATGATTTTGGACGAAATAGTTCTACTTAATGGTAAAAAAGAAACAAGAAAAAGGTGTAAACTAAGACCTGGAGATGTGATTACTATTGATGGAGAAGATATTTCAGTTACAATTACTGAATAATTATAAATCCCAAAAATCATCTAAATCGCGTCGATTCTTTTTGGTTGGTCGCCCTAACATACCTTTCAATCGATTCTCCTTATTCTGCTTTTGAACTTCAGCTAATAAAGCTAAATCTTCTTCAGAAGTAATTTCTCTTATTAAGTCTGCTACTAAAGGGGCTCCTACTCTAGACTTTGGAATGTCCAAAACCTTCCAAGTTCTCCAAATAGGTTGAACTCTAATAGAAAATGTTTGATCAACACGAATTTCACGACTAGCTTTTTTCGTTTCTTCACCATTAATCATAACATTTCCAGCTTCGATAAACTTTGTAGCTTTCGACCTAGTTTTCTGCAACCTTACGCACCATAAATATTTATCTATTCTCATTTTAATTGCCCTCAGATTTTATTTCTAACAAGCCATACCTCTGCGGAATCTGCGATATCTGCGGGAGACCTTATTATCAAATAAAAAAGAAATTATTCGTAAAGCGGAACACCGTTTTCATCTGTAGTTAAAATGTAGCTCATTAAATCGAAAAACGGACGCATGGCTTTAAAAGTTTTATCCGCTTCCTTTAAGAAATTTGGCGATAACACTTCTGCATCCAAAAAATCTTTCATCAATATATATTGCTTATATCTTAACAAATCTAAAGCTGATGATTCTTTATCAAATCCTTTCGGCCAAGTTTTCAATTGATCACCTTTTAACACGCCAAAAACAGACTTAAACTCTTTACTTTCAAAGACCTTTCTAAACTCTGCTTCATCGGTCACAATTCCTTTTCTGATTTTTAATAAATCATCCTTATTTGGTCCCCAGAACCCTCCTCCAACAAATGAATTTCCTGGTTCGATATTGATGTAATAACCTCCTCTTAATAATTGAGTGGCTCTACTAAAACCAAAACCCGTGTAGGTTTTATAGGGCGACTTATCTTTCGAAAATCTAATATCTCTGTAAACACGAATTACAGATTTTTTACCTGAGGTTGTATCAATATTATCATGCTTACTCAAATTGGCTAATAATTCATCACCAACCTCAACTAAATTAGATTGATGTTTTTCGTAATCAGCTTTGTTTGCCGCAAACCAATCGCGATTGTTATTTGCTTTTAAATCCTTCAGGAATTGGATGTTGTATTTTTCGATTTTCGACATAGGTCTAAAATAAGTAATCGCCCACGGATCCCCAGATCTCACGGATCTTTTTTTTCGAGATGACTTATTAAAACACACAGATTTTTCAGATTAGCATTTTTCCTTGTCATCCCGGACCTAGTTCGGGCACTTCAAGAATAATTTTAAAAAACATCCTTATCTCATATTACTTAAGATCCCGGAACAAGGTCCGTGATGACATTTAAATTAAAAATCTGTGTAATCTGAAAAATCTGTGTGCGACTAAACAACCTCCAAATCGGTAACTTTGATTCTTACATTAAAGTTTCCAACTAAAACTTCAGCCTGCTTTCCTTTTAAAGATTGAACGACTCCGGTTTTCGAATGACCCGGAATGCGAACGCGAGAACCAACCTCAACTGGTTTTTTCGATTTCGGCTTTTCGGTTTCTTGAATTGGTTCAGGCTTTTTCTTTCTAGGCTTTTCAATTTTTGGAGCCTTTAATTGTTTGTCTAGTACAGGTGCTTTTTTCACCTCTAAGGCTCGCTTCTTTTCTATTGCCACAAACTTCTTAACCGCCTCGTTTAATTCTTTATTGGTTTCATCTCCTCTATGCTTACCAATTAAATCGAATATTTTTTTACCAACTTTTAAAAACTTCCCTTGCTGCTCATAAAACTTATGCTGCTGGTTCGACTTTTCGTACAAGTCTCTTAACTTATCATCGTATTGCTTGATGAGCTCTCTGGATTGTTGAGTGGTTTTATTTTGAATTTTGTTTGCCTTATTGAATTTCGACTTCTCTTTTTGTAAATCTAAAGCCAAATTATCTAGATTAATTTTCAAATCGGAGACCTTTGCTTGAGCACGTTCAATTAAGTTGGAACCAATACCATTTAACTTCGCAACTTCAAAAGTAAAAGATGAACCTGGCTGACCAACAGACAACTTATAAAGCGGCTTTAACTCTCTTGTATCAAACAACATAAAAGCATTAACAGCTTTTTCCTTTTTAGATGTTAATATTTTTATATTAGTATAATGCGTGTTAATAACAGCAAAGCAATTTCTATCATATAATTCCTCATAAAACACCTCTGCCAAAGCTCCTCCTAATTCGGGATCAGATCCACTTCCAAACTCATCCAAAAGCACCAAAGAAGAACTGTTAATCCTATCCAAAAACAACTTCATTCTAGACAAACGATAGCTATAAGTACTTAGCTGGTTTTCTATTGATTGGTTATCCCCTATATCTGACAAGATAGTTTCAAACCAACAAAACTCACTTACATCTTTAACAGGAACAAACAATCCACTTTGAAACATTAACTGAAGTAATCCAACAGTTTTCAAAGTAATTGATTTACCTCCGGCATTTGGACCAGAAATAACAAGGAATCTTTGCTCTTGCTTTAACTCAAAATCCTGCCCAATTGTAGCCTTATTAAGTTCTTTATTCTTAAGCAAAAGTATGGGGTGAAAAGCCTCTTCCCAATACATCTTAAGCTCCTTATTGATTTTAGGAATAATCCCATTGTAGCTTGCAGCAAAACGCACTTTCGCATTATACAAATCAAAACGAATTAATAAACGCTCAAAAGCTTGCAGATTCTTTTTCTCAGCTCTTAATAAAAATGTTATTTCTTGAAGAATCTTAAAAATTTCATTCGATTCCTCAATCAATAATTTATCCAGTTGATTGTTCAAATTGATATTCACGCCAGGCTCAACGTAACTAAAATTCCCTTTTCCACTTACGCCATGAACTTTCCCTTTAACCTTTCTTTTATGAGCCGAAATCACCACTAACAACCTTCGGTTATCCAAGAAAGTTTCTTCAGTGGAATCCAAAACCTCTTCTTTTTTGTATTGCCTAAGTGCTTGATTAAAATTTTTATCAATTTCTATTTTATAAGATTTGATTTGCTTCCTGATATCGAACAATTCTTTTGATGCCTTATCGTCGATTTCCATGTGTTTATTCAACACAGATTTAATCAATTTAATTACATCCTGTACTCTATCAATGTGTTCACAAGCCTCCCAAACTCTGGGATATTCATCTCTGTATTTCTTTGCAAAACGAACCAAATTATCGGTTCCCAAACAAAGTTGAAAAACACGAACTAACTCTTCAACTGTTAAAACGCCATTTTCTATCCTCAATACTTTTAAAGCATGATCTATATCTTCTGAAGATGAATGAGGAAAGCTGATATCGGCATTTTCATAAACCGATTGGATTTCTCTCAAAACAGCAAACTCCCTTCCTACTTCTTCTAAAGAGGTAAAAGGTTTTATTCGACTCGCATTAATTTTCGCCTTTTCCGATTTACATTGGTTGGCCAAAAAATTTCTAACGATATCAAACTCTAAATCTTTTATAGTTTGTTCATCGATTTGCATAATGCAAAGATACTTGATTTTGAAAGGTGATTAGCTGTCAAATAGAATGTTGAATTATCTGAGAAAAGAAAAAATAATTTTAAAAAATGTGACGTTTCGTTTTTTAAACGTTATCCTTATAAAACAGGGTAACAAATTGAAGACATTAGCAGTGAACATTAATCCTCAATACCATAAAACGGAAGAGCAAATAAGCTCTGAATATCAAATGGTAGAGGCTGCAAAAAAAGATGCCAAAAACTTTCGCCCAATTTATGATCAGTATTACGAGGTTGTATACCGATTTATTTTTCAAAGAATTGGAGATGAGGAAATAACCTCAGAAATCACATCGGAAGTTTTTTACAAAACATTACAAAATTTGCAGAAATACGAGTTTAGAGGCCTTCCCTTTTCGAGTTGGCTTCTGCGAATAGCACATAATGAAACCATAAAATATTACAGGTAAGTAAGTAAATCGCGAGTAGTAAAATTACAAACTGAACACCTGCAAAATTTAACAGAGGAAGAGAACGAAAACTATCTGGAAGAGTTAAAACCTGCCTTATTGAATGCTCTTAAAGGATTGAAGATTGAAGATTTGCAACTCATAGAGATGCGCTTTTTCGAAGGTCGAGCCTTTAAAGAAATGGCCGAAATAATGGACAAAAAAGAATCAGCAATTAAAATGAAGGTTTACCGAATTCTGGAAAAACTTAAAGTTTCACTTCAAAAAAAGTAAAAATGACCGATTATAAATTCGACATAGACGGCAAACAATTATCCTCTGAGGAAATTAATGCCAAAAAAGATTTCGACTCCTTTTACAAAGGCGTCCAAGCTAAAAGCAAATCATTTTACCAAAAAAGTTGGTTTTGGGCTAGCACTGGCTTAGCCAGTTTAGCAGCTATTTTATTAATTACTAATCTTAATAATTCTAATGATAATTCTTTTTCGGAAAATTCCCCTTTCGTTAATCCTCCATTTGAGCATTTGAAAGTAGAGAGTGATGTTTTTAATGTAGAAGCAAATAAAGGAGGGATATTTAAAAACAGGCATGGCAGCATTTTGAAAATTCCTGCATTTGCATTCTTTAATAAAAAAGGGAAAACAATAAAAGATCAAACAGTTCAAGTTGAATTTACCGAATACAAGGATGTTGTGGATCAAATCATTTCAGGAATACCAATGGAATATGATTCGGCTGGAATTAAATACATGTTTTCGTCAGCAGGAATGGTTGAAATACGAGGATTTATAGGTGACTCTGCTGTTAATTTGAATCCTGAAAAACCAATTGAAGTTGAAATGAAATCGAATTATAAAAGTACCGAGTACAATTTCTACTGTTTGAATGAAAAAGATAAAAAATGGGATTATTTGGGAAAAGACAGCGTAAGCCGTTCACCTGAAACAGATGAAGGTAAAACACAAGATTTCAACTCCGGAAACAATATTGATAAATCTGATATATCTATTCCTAAGGAAGAAATTGAAGCTAAATTACAAGCGGCTCCTGAATATCAAAAAAGGGCTAAAAAACGTATTCAAATTCAACAAGAAATCGAAATATTAGAAGATGCTGTTCCTTCAAAACCAATTAAAGCAAATGAGGAAGCTGAGAAATTTAGTTTGGATATTTTGGAAGAGGAAAACCCAGAATTACTTCCTTACAAGAATGTCCAGTTTCAACTAGCTCCAGGAGAAAAAATAAATCCTCAGCACACTAATCAAAATTGGAACAAGGTTGATTTAGAAAAAGGTGAAGGAAATGAAGTAGTTATCACGTTTTCTAAAACTAATTCTCGTCAAAAAGTAGAATACAAAGCAATTCCAGTTTTAGAAGGGAAAGCTTTTGATGAGGCACATCAACAATATTTAGCGCACTTTGATAATATCAAAGAAAAGAAGCAAGAACTAAAGGAAGCGGAGCAACAAATTAAATTTTTAAGAAAGGAAATTAAAAAGAAATCTGTTGACAAGGAGTTTGCTATACAACAACTTGATATGGCCGAAAAAATGGCGCAATTAAAAAATGCGCAAGCCGAAAACGCTCAAGCAAATAAAACAGTCACAAGATTTTTCACAGTTAACAATTTTGGTATTTACAATTGTGATAAAGCTTCAAATATGATTGTAAAAAAAGAACAAAAAATACAAAAAATTGAATTCGGGAAAGAAAAAGGATTACTCAAAACCTATGATGTTTTTTCGAATGAAAATGGAGTATATTCTCAGCATATTTCATTAAACAATTTTTATAAAGATTTTAAAAACGAGACAATTACAATTGGAATACGAGCAGGGAAATTGGGAGTTTTAAAACAAACTCCAATCGAAAATGGAATTTTAAGTTTTGAAGTCAAAGGAAAACCTAGTTCAAAAAGAGAGTTAAAAAAATGGCTCGATATATAATCCTGTTATTTATATTCTTTATTCAAAATGC
Source organism: Flavobacteriaceae bacterium (assembly GCA_964230605.1). GTDB lineage: Bacteria > Bacteroidota > Bacteroidia > Flavobacteriales_C. The sequence goes on along the minus strand of CAXRIN010000060.1, from coordinate 11,190 downwards.
ATTCGGACAATCTTATGTTTTCAAAATTCGTAAGGTTCCACAATTGAAATATTTTGTTTTTACAGACGGGTACAACAATCATAATCTTGATGATAAAACAAAATCTGAAATTGATTTTACTTCAAGAATGTACTTGCAAGTTTACGATAACGACACATTCTTAATTCGTTGGTGTGATTGGAAGCTATCAGATGCAGCTATAAATTTGGATTACCTGATTAGGGACTCTTTGACCTACGCTGGAAAAATAACTCGACAAGGAGATGATGGCATGAAATTTAGCTTTCCTTTTGAGGGAGACGTATTTAATATGTTTCTAATGAATGAGGAAGCCCTAGTTCAGAAAAAAGAATACAAAATTGGTCCGCCGAACGATAGGGTTGAAATGATAAAATATTACTTTGAGTACAATAAAAAACAAGTAGTACTTGCAGACTTAAAGAAGGAAGACGTTGCCAACAACCCTCAAATTGATGAAGCCTTAAAATTAAGTAACCGAATTAAATTAGGCTTTTACAGTAACGACTTATATTCTTCAGATAAATCATCGGCTGACCTACCATTAAACATCATCAACACTTACCCAGTAAACTTCATTCTTGCGCATTCAAAAACCTGTGAAAGCAAACTATTTTGGAATGGAGTAACTACAAATAAAACATTAAACGTGAACGATACCTCTGAAATTAGAAAGAATAGAGAATTTATTGAAAACATGCCTGAAGATATTTTAATTAATATGAATGGAAACGAAATTGAATATTGGTTGAACAGACGATATGTTTTTCTTGAAAACGATTCTCAAATTTACATTACAAACATCAATAGAGGCTGTGATTTTGTAAATGATTCAATAAGTAAATTAGCCCAAATCCCCACTGCCAATTATTGGGATTCGAGAGACGGAGTAAGCAATTATTTACTTCCTATTGATAATAAACATTGGGCTTGGACATCCAAATACAGTTGTACCGTTGAGTGGAAAATTTACGATGAAAAGGCAATAAGAAAACTCTTTTCTCTTCATTCTAAAATTCTCTTCAAAAAACTTCTTGATATAGAGCCTATCAATACTACTTTATTAAACGAAACTTGCTATTAGTGATAGTTTTAACTTTCATAAAAAAAGGTGTTCAAAAGAACACCTTTTCATGAAAACTCATTTTTAAAGTTTATTTCCCTTCTGCGATCGCAGCAAAAATTTTCTCTTCTAATTCTGCTGCAAGCTCCTCATTATCTTTGATTAGTGCTTTAACTGCATCACGTCCCTGACCAAGTTTAGTATCGCCATAACTGAACCAAGAACCAGATTTATTGATAATTCCTTTATCAACTCCTATATCAATAATTTCTCCAGCTTTGGAGAATCCCTCTCCGAACATGATATCAAATTCAGCCTTTTTGAAAGGTGGTGCTAACTTATTTTTAATCACCTTCACACGAGTTCGGTTACCGATAACTTCATCACCTTGTTTAATTTGGCTAATTCTTCTAATATCAATTCTTATCGAAGCGTAGAATTTAAGTGCGTTACCTCCAGTTGTTGTTTCAGGATTTCCAAACATTACTCCAATTTTTTCTCTTAATTGGTTAATGAAAATCACACATGCCCCACTCTTTTTAATTGTAGCAGTTAATTTTCTTAAAGCTTGAGACATTAAACGAGCTTGTAGTCCCATTCTTGAATCTCCCATATCACCTTCAATCTCGGCTTTTGGCGTTAATGCAGCAACAGAATCTACTACTAACAAATCAATAGCTCCCGAGCTAATTAAATTATCTGCAATTTCTAAAGCTTGCTCTCCATTATCTGGCTGAGAAATCAACAAATCTTCAGTATTTACACCTAAAGATTCGGCGTAAAATCTATCAAAGGCATGTTCTGCATCAATGATTGCACAAATACCACCTTTCTTTTGAGATTCAGCTATAGCATGAATAGCTAAAGTTGTTTTACCCGAAGATTCTGGTCCGTAAACCTCAACTATTCTTCCTTTAGGTAATCCTTTTATTCCTAAAGCAAGATCCAAAGAAATAGAACCAGTAGAGATCACCTCAACATCTTGCGTGGTATCATCCCCTAATCTCATAACAGTTCCTTTCCCGTAAGCTTTATCCAAACGATCCATTGTCATTTGTAAAGCCTTCAATTTTTCCTGATTAACTTCAGCCATTTTATTTCTTATTTATATGATTCTAAAATTTGATTTGCATGATCTTTTGTCTTCACTTTTGTGAAAACTCTCTCGATAATTCCTTCTTCGTTAATTACAAAAGTTGTTCTATGAATACCATCGTATTCCTTCCCCATAAACTTTTTAGGTCCCCAAACTTGATAGGCGTTTATAACTTCTTTGTCCTCATCAGCTAATAAAGAAAATCCCAAACTGCATTTTTCAATAAAGTTGACATGCTTTTTAGCAGAATCAGCACTTACACCTAAAATTTCAAAACCTGCTTTTTTTAATTCGCTTTGATTCTCTGTTAAATTACAAGCTTGCGCCGTACAACCTGGGGTATTATCCTTTGGGTAAAAATACAACACCAACTTCTTTCCTTTATAGTCCGAAAGCTTTACCTCACTCCCGTCTTCAATAACTCCTTTGAAATCAGGAGCCTTATCACCTTCTTTTAAACCTGTCATTTTCTTTATTTTTATCTTGACAAGATTTTTGTCAAAACCTTATTTCTATAATGTAATAAAAGAAGATTCAACTAAACAAATATTCTTGAAGTATTTTTGCAATGATTTTATAAATAATGTCATTTTGAGAAAAGATCTAATCAGAAAAAAATACAGCGACTTGAGAAACGAACTAGATTCTGAAGACTTTCGTTTTATATCCGATAAGATCTGCAACCAAGTGATTCAACACATTCAAAAATCTAAACCAAAAACAATTCACTGTTTTTTACCTATTGAATCGAAATTAGAGCTTAACACGCTACCAATTATTAATTACTGTTTACATAATGGCATAAATGTGGTTGTTCCTGTAAGTGATTTTAAAACAGGAACATTAAAATCAGCAATTTATAATCAAGAAACGACTTTAGGTAAAGGACAATACGATATTCCTGAACCGAAAAACCCTGTATGGGTTGATCACAATGAAATAGATATTGTAATAACTCCTTTACTTGCTTTCGATTTAAAAGGATTCCGTGTTGGTTATGGAAAGGGGTTTTATGATAAATTCTTTGCTTCCTTTAATAAACAAGTTATCAAGATTGGAGTTTCATTATTTGATCCTGTTTCAGAAATTGAGAATACTGATCAATATGATATTCCATTAGACATATGCATTACCGCTGAAAAAGCTTATAGGTTTTAAAAAATGAAAAACAAATCAACATTCCATCACTTAATTATAATTCTTTTAACATTTTCAGGAAACCTTGTTATAGCTCAGGACTTTTATGTTAGATACAATCAAGCAGGATATTCATCTGAAGGAAAAAAGAGTTTAATTATCAATGCGGAAAAGTCTTTAAAAAACAATAAGTGGCAAATTTTCAAAAATGATTCTTTAGTGCTCTCAGGCGAACTAGGCCAATCGATTACAGGAAAAGGATATCACACAAATTTTGATTTCAATTATAAAATTGATTTTTCAAAAATCAAACAAAAAGGAGTTTATCGTTTTGTTTTTAATGATAATTCTTATGAATTAACAATCGATGCTAATCCTTATAGTAGGTATATTTCTGATGTATTAAGATACTTGCGTCAGCAAAGAAGTGGCTCCTTCGAATCAATAGATAGAGCTCCAGGGCATTTTCAAGATAGCACTGCTTTAATTTACAATCAAGTTGGCGATAAAATGGAATGGGTTCCAAATAAAGAAGGTAAAAAAGCAAACCTACTGGGAGGTTGGTACGACGCTGGTGATTATTTAAAATTCACTTTAACTAGTGCTTATACAACTTACAACTTGCTTAGAGCTTATGAAGAAAACCCAAAGGCATTTGATTTTAAAACTTATTCTAAATCTGATTTAAATGATTTATTAGACGAGGCTAAATTCGGTTTGGACTACTTACAAAAATGTTTGATTAACGATTCAACTTTTGTAATTCAAGTCGGAGATAATAGAGATCACGAATTAGGCGACAGATTACCTGCTGACGACACAAACGAACATAGATATGCTTACTGTTCGATGTCTCGTACTCATTTAGCTTTCAACGCTGCTGTTTTTGCTACAGCTGGAAGAGTTTTCGAATCTGTTGATACGTCATTATCCAAATCATACATCCAACATTCCGAACATTTATTTGAACTTGCAATGAAACATAAAGAAGTTTATTGGTTTCAGAAAGGACATGAAATATTTTACGCTGATAAAACTCCATTTGACAATATTGTTTTAGCTGCTGCCGAGCTTGCTAAATCTACAGGTAAAAAACAATATGAAGAAAAAGTACAATATTATTCATCGATGGCTGGACGTGCATATTGGGCCTCATGGTCCGACTTTAACATGATTGCTCATGCTCGAGCAGGAAAATTTTATCAAAGAAGCTACAATTACATGATTTCAGATCTAGAGGATTTTGAAAAAATAGCTACGCAGCCTAATAATATTTGGATGGTTCCACATGAATATACTTGGGGTAGTTTATATTCATTTTTTGGTGTTGCATCAGCCGGATTAATTTATGATCAAATAAACAATGAAAAACGATTTGGATATTTAGCTCAAGAAGTAATTGATTATACTTTTGGTAAAAATAACTGGGGTGTATCGTTTTTAGCTTCTGAACAATTACCAAACTCGGTTCAAAACATTTATTCTCAAACTTATAAATTACAACCAAAACTTTTTCCAACTGGTGGTATCGCTGAAGGTCCTGGAGACATGGAAGGTCATTTAGAAAATGTAAAATGGTTTAGTCTTTCAAGAGAAGCTTACAAACTAGATAAATTCAACACTCAAAAAGTGGTGTTTTTTGATGATGCCACCGATTTTCAAACAATGGAAACTACTATTGGAGGTTTAGCTGATGGAATTTTTCTATTGAGCTTGATTACTAAATAAATTAAAACCTACAGTATACAGTAAATAAGAAGTTTCTTCTTTCCAATGGAATCATTGAATTAACCCCTAAAAGTGATGGTTGTTTCCACTTTGTATCTAATAAATTTCTGGCTTGTAATTCAAATCCAAAATTTTCATTCATTGGGAATTGAAGGTTAAAATCTAACATAGTATAACCTTTCAATTCATCATTTGCATTCATATCTAACCCAGCACCCGTATATCTAATACCTTCTGATGGATCACTCAAATTGATTGGATCATTCGGCACAATGTACCCCCAAACATGTCTAAAAACTAAAGTTGATGCCATTTTAAATTTTCCATTCAAGGTATAAGAAATTGCTGCATTTGTTTTTTGTGTAGGCACATCAACAAACTTTACACTATCGTTTTGAACAGCTTTTGCATAGGCATGATTTAACATCAAACGGAAATTTTGATTAATCGCGTATTGTGCTTCTAATTCTATTCCTTGTGCATTAATTACAGCAGAAGCATTTCTAAAATAATTCGGCTGTATTGTATCACCATTTTGTGCTATATATGAATATTGTACACCATCTAAAGCATCAGTTGTGGTATTATAAAAGTAGGCCATTGACAAACTCAATCCTTTATTATTGTAATTCAAACCACCCTCAAAAGATTTAATTACCTCCGCTCCTACATTTGGAATATCATTTACATTTCCGGTCCCTCCGTTTTTCCTTATATCATCAATTGTTTCCGTATTTAAGCCTATTTCTTTAACTCCGGGTGCTCTTAAAGCTTGACCATATAAAGCCTTAACGTTTAATTTTTTGTTTAGCTTTTGAACAACTCCAACTCTTGGTGAAATTTGAGAATAAACTCCTGCTTCAGAAAAACCATTATCAAGCCTTGCTCCCGCTGTTAAAGTCATTCCTTCAAGAATATCAATTCTATTTCTAATCTGCATATATGCTGAACCTATGTTAACTCTAATAGGTCCTTCGTGTGACTTATAATAGAATCCAAATGGTGACCCTGTTACTGTATCGGTTAAAGCAATATTCCAATCATAAGAATAAGGAGAGTCTAATTCTTTTCTGGTATCAAAATTAACTCCGGCAATTAAATTCGTGTTTTTGTTAATTTCATAATTCATCTCTCCTAAAGCCTCTATATTCGCGGCTAAATAATCATACCCAATCAACGGAGATGATCCAACTTGAACAGAGGACCACGAAGCACCATAGGTACTTTTTTCCCTAGAGCCATTATACTTTAAATATGACTTTACTTTAATTTTTTCATTTAACTCTCTTTCATACTTTAAATACGGAATAATCTCTTCCCATGTCACCTCATTCACAGGTGAAGGTGTTGCGCCCCAAAACTCCCCACCATGAGAAGTTCTATTCATGTAAATAAAACCAAGTGAAAAACCTTTCAATTTACGTTCAGTGAAACTGTATGAACTTTTTAGGAATGTTGAATTGTCATTATTAAAATGAAACTTACCATTATTCGCTCCCAGAGAATCTCCTGAAAATCCTTTTTGATAAAACCCAAAACTGAAACTTGCTTGACCAAATTCATTTTTATTCAAAGCATTTCCCATCACCCTTTTACTATTCCCCGCATCTCCATATGAAAACTTAGTTTCAATTAAAGATTTTTGATCCTCCAATTTTTTTGATGTTAAATTCATCACACCGTAAAAAGCTGAATTACCATATAAAGCAGATCCAGGTCCTTTCAAAAATTCAACCTTATTGGCAAAAAATAGAGGTATTTGATATTCTAAAGGAGCAGAATTTGCTCTTGTGTGATTAACAGGAATTCCGTCAACAAGCAAAAGATGTTTTGAAACGTTCCACGAACCAGCTTTTTGTCCTCTGGTTTCTAGATTAGTTTCTCCAAAACTTGAAAATGAACTGTAACCAGAAGTAATATTCGATAAATCTTTTAAAGTGTAATAGCCGTATCTTTCAATATCATCGGATGTATAAGCTGTAATTACACCTGGAGCATCAGCAATCTTTTCAGTTGTTTTTGCCGCAACCGAAATTTCTAAATTGACTAAGTCTTGCAGAGACATATTATAAAAGTCTTCTTTTTCTGCATCTTTCTTTCCATCGTTAGTTTGAGAAAAACCAGACTTAATAATAAAAACACACAAAAGTGCTGTAAACACATACTTAACCATACTAACATCCAAATTAGTAGAAAGGATTACGACCTTAATCTACTAAAGTTTCGGTTTTCGTCGAAATACACGCTTTACTCCGTCTATTTAGTAACTTTGTCGGTATGACAAAAGGTAGAAGATTTTTTATTTTCCTTTCAAGCGCTGGTATAATGACCTTTTTCCTTCTCTTTACTCTATCTGTAAGAGAAGATAAACCGCTAGAAAAATATATGGAATGGCTTCCTAACAATCGAGTAATTTCTATGATTTTGGAAAGAAAAGATGCGCAGAATAAATCATTTCCAAAAAGAGTTGATTTTCTTGAAAAAGCACAAATAGGAATGACCGACAATAATTTGACTCAATTAGAAGTTTTGCATGCCTTAAAAAGTGGAGATGTAGAGTTTAGTCATGACTCAACAAAAGCACAAGCAAAACCTAAACAGTACTATGTGTTAATTGAAGTGAATGAAGTTGAGTATTATGTACTAGCGCAAGTTCATCCTAATTACTCGGACATTATTGAAATTGGAATTCCTTTAAAGGAAGATTAAAACTCTTCAAGTAACTCAAGCTTTTTAAAGCTAATAAAACTGTTTGATGGTGGTTGAATATTAAATTTCTTAAATAACATTTCAACCTTAGCTCTATGTTGATTGGAGAATAAGATAATTTCATACAAAACAGCTTCAAGTTTTCTTTCTACTATTTTCTCATCAACCTCAATAGTCAAAATCTGATCTAAAGATTTTTCTAATAACGCCTCCGTTTTTTTATGAACCAAATTATTCGCTTTAAACAAATCATCTGTAGCAATTGGCTGCCATAAGTTTTTATTGTAGCGCTCTCCATTTACTTTGGCTACCCACATGTAATGAGTATTCAGAATATGCGAAATTTCTTCTATCACTCTTTTGTGAGCAAAACCAGCCTCAAGCATTGTATAAATTACTAACTCGTTTGACCTTTTGTTGTAATCAAATAATTCTCTCATAATTTTCTGAAATAGCGCTAAGCGATTTAAATTTAACTTATTTATGCTAGCAAATCAACTTCCTAAAACCTGAATTATAGAACATTACATAAAATTAAACTTGAATTAAAATAAGTTTACAATTTCATGACCTCACAATTTCGGCTTTATAGCTAGTTTTGCATCTCAAATTGTTTGTTATGAGCTACCAGAATGATTTAATTATCCGAGCTGCAAAAGGAGAGTCTACAGAAAGAACTCCTGTATGGTTAATGCGTCAAGCAGGAAGAATTTTAAAAGAGTACCGTGACGTTCGTGCTAAACTTTCTGGATTTAAAGAGCTTGTAGAAACGCCTGAATTGGCTGCAGAAGTTACTATTCAACCTGTTGATTTATTGGATGTTGATGCTGCAATTATTTTTAGTGATATTCTTGTTGTTCCAGAAGCAATGGGATTAACCTATGAAATGATTGAAAAAAAAGGGCCTCATTTCCCTAAAACTATTCAATCAGAATCTGATTTAAATAATTTAATTGTTCCTGATGCTTATGAAAGTCTAAGCTATACTTTGGACGCTATTAAAATCACGAAAAAAGAATTAGCCGGTAGAGTTCCGGTAATTGGGTTCGCGGGAGCTCCATGGACGATCTTCTCCTACATGGTTGAAGGTGGAGGAAGTAAAACTTTCTCAAAAGCTAAAAAGATGTTATACACAAATCCAATACTTTCTCATAAATTATTGGAAATGATAACTGATACAACTATCAAATACTTGAAAGCACAAGTTGAATGTGGTGTTGAAATTGTTCAGGTTTTTGATAGCTGGGCTGGTATCTTATCAGAAGAGCAATACAAAGAGTTCGCACTTCCTTACATTGCAAAAATTTGTGATGCTATCGAAGAAGTTCCTGTAACTGTTTTTGCTAAAGGGGCTTATTTTGTTAGAAAGGAAATTGGACAGTTAAATTGTAGAACTGTTGGATTAGACTGGAATATGGACCCAATTTACTCAAGAGAGCTCATCGGGCCTGATAAAACTCTTCAAGGAAACTTGGATCCATGTGTATTATATAGTGATTTTAAAACAATCGAAAAAAAGACCAAGGAGATGCTTGATAAGTACAAAGGGGGATCTCATATTGCCAACCTTGGTCATGGGGTATATCCTGATATTTCTCCGGATGCTGTTAGATGTTTTATTAACGCTGTGAAATCTTACTCATAGACTTCCACGAAAACATTTTTATAATTGTTTTAATTGTGCTTAAATAAACACAATTAAACGACCATAAAAAGTATAAACCAAACAGACTTAAATTAATTTTCTGGAGATCGTAATCGTTTTCTAAAATTGGAGCTAAACATAATTTAGCGGGGTAAGTTATTATTTTAAACGGTCCTGATGAGAATTGAAAGTTTTGCAGTAATAAACCTGCAAAAACTAAATACACTACCGATAAAATTGCCGCTTCTAAATATTGCTTCTTCATGTCTTTCAATTTTCCTTTTGAAAAACAACAAGCATGCCATGATTATATCCTTAAGTTAAGGAAAGTACAAGATCACAAAATCTTATTAATTGCATTCGCTAGCTCGTAATCTTTATGTGTTACTTCATTACCAGCGTCATGTGTTGTTAAATGAATGGAAACAACATTATACGAATTCTTCCAATTAGGATGATGATTCAATTTTTCAGCTATTAAAGCTACACGAGTCATAAAACCAAACGCCTCTTGAAAATCGTTGAATTCAAAACTTCTTGATAAAAAACCTTTTTCTTCTTTCCAATTATCAACCATTTTGTTTCGACTTAATTAAGATTTTAAAAAATAAGTTGGCCTGAACCAATAATAAAATTGAACTAACAATTACATGAAATGGCTGAGCTCCTTTTGGGACCTCTAAGTACCCCATAACTGCACCCGAAACCACTTCTGCAACGGTTAAAATTACTACCCATTTAAAATTCCTCCACTCAAATGAGTCTTTGGGAACATTTTTAAGAATTCGGTACGTAACTACTGCTAAACCAACATAAATTAAAGAGGAAGATCGGTGAATTAAGAAACTTAAACCAGCATTTTCAACCCATAATTCACGAGAAATACCAGCGTAGGTATCGAAAGTTTGTCTTAATACAACTCCCATTATTAATTGATATAATAAGTAGACGAAAGCACCTATTTGTAATCGCTTATAAAGTTTAGGATAATCAAACGAACTTGTTTCACTATTTTGACTGTGCGTAAATGATAAGACTAAAATAATCCCAAATGCTGCCAGCATGTGATAACTTATATCTGTTGGATTAAGAACTCCCTCAACCACCAACTTTCCTAACCAAGCCTCAAAACCAATTAAGAATAAAGTAACAAAAGCAAAAACAATATTTAGTGTTTTACGCTTTTGAGATCGAAAAGCATTAGCAATCATTAACAAAACTGCTGCCCCTAGGAAAATAGACACCAGTCTATTGATATACTCGATTATAGTATGGATTGGCTTATAAATTTTGTAATCATGCTTATCGTAAACAGACCAACTTGATTCGTTAAATTCTTCCTTCGTAATAAAATCTTGGTTTGCTTTTAATAAATCCCCCTCCCAAAATATCATTTCACCTTCATGATATTCAAAATTGGGCTTCCACTTTAACTGTTCTTCGTCAAAAGGCGGAATGTAGTAGCCAAAACATTTTGGCCAATCTGGGCACCCCATCCCTGAACCCGTCACCTTTACCATTGAACCAGCAAAGACAACAAAAATTGCAAAGAAAATCGTGAGTTTAGTAAATCGTTTATATCCTGCGTTAAAGCTCATTTGTTTTCAATTACTTTGAAGACGCAAATTTACTCAAGAAAGTGGCAAGAATTACTGATAACCTGAGCTCGATTCTAAAAAATAGTTAATTGGCATGTCTTAATTTCTTGAAATTTAATCTTCGGTTTTTTAGGGAAGAAAGAATATGCAATTAAAGCTGCAATAGTATTTACAATAAATCCCTTAAAAGATCTAT
>CAXRIN010000059.1:0-3525 GCA_964230605.1 Flavobacteriaceae bacterium | reverse complement strand
TACAACTGTGTTCATCTGGAAACTCTTCAATAAACCTTAAAATATTCATAACCAATCTTTTCTGTAAAGAAAGGTGTTCACTCCGTACTCAACTTACGGTTTAGGTATAATTGTGGGGAATCAGAATACATAATTTAGTTTTTAATGGAACAGTGACTGTAATTGAATTAAATAATCAAGAGAATAATTCTGAAGAATTGTCTGAAGAAAAAACATCAAATCCATCTCTAGTCTCTCTTAAAACTCTCGAAGAAATGGGGAGTGGAAATAAAGGTTTTGTTAGAGATATGGTAAATATTTTCATTGAGGAAACTCCCAAAACATTGGAGAAAATTGTTTCAGCTAAAAGAGAAAAAGATTTAGAAGCATTAAAAGCTGCCGTTCATAAATTTAGGTCGCCAGCTGGATTGTTAGGAGTATCTGAAATAGTTGAACTTGCAGAATTTATAGAGTTAAATGTTTTTGATCAATCTAAAACCGAGGAGGTAGATTTGGCATATGATAAACTTATTGAGTTGGCTAATTTAACATTAGAAGAAACGAAAAACTTGAACTTATGAAAAGGATTTTAATTGCAGAGGATGAGGTAATGTTACTTAAATCAATTGAGTTTAAGCTAAAAAAAGATGGGTATGAGGTTGTGGCTGTTTCTGATGGCCAAGCTGCGGTTGAAAGTTTTAAAACAGAATCATTTGATTTAGTGGTTACAGATATGATGATGCCATACAAATCAGGTTTGGAGGTAATAGAAGATATTTTAAAAATTAATCCTAAATGTCCTGTGATTGTGTTATCTGCTGTTGGACAAGAAGAAATGGTTGTTAAAGCACTTAAAATAGGAGCGGAGGATTATATTACAAAGCCATTTTCTCCGAATGAATTTTCGGTTCGAATTGAGAAGATTCTTGCAGGCTAATTCAAATCTCCTCAATTTCAGCAATTATAAAGCCATCTAATCATCGAGCAACGAAAAGATATCCTGCGTTAATTAAGAGATGATTTACAGATCGGTCTTTCTTGAATTTTAAATTTCCATTTACTGTTGAGTTGGCTGGATTTCCGTCATTTTCCAGAACATAAACTCCAGCTTCCCCATTTCCTGTGAAAATATAATTGCCGTAAGTGGCGATGGTGTTGCACACTTCTTTGTCTGCTGAAAGCTGTTGCAAATCAGGGTTTTCAATTTGGAATACGATGTTTCCAGTTTGAATGTCTAATACTTTACAGCCTTCATCCCCGGCTGCAATGTACAAGTAATTGGAGTTTGAAATCATGTGTGATTTAGATTCAGGAATATTTGCTCCTCCTGGTGAATAAGTATTAACCTCTGATAGAGATGTTTTGTCAAATAGGTAGATTTTTGCTGGCGTACCAGCTAAAACGAAAACATAGTCTTCATTGGCGTCTATCCATCTTGCATCATGAATTGAATGGATTAAGTTGTTCGTCTTCCCATTGTCAGTTGACTTAAATAAGCCTCCTGTGTTTCCGGTAAGTGTATAAATATTTTCATCAATCACCTTGACAGACGTTGAAACATAGCTTGATAAAGATTTTCTTGATTCAGATGAAACGTAATCTCCGCCTGCATTTAATTTAATGGTTTCTAAAACAGACGGAGAATTGAATTCAATATCTTCGGTTGCTGTTGCTAGGTAAAGTTTCTGATTTTGAGAATCGAAATCAATCGCCGAAATATCCGTTGAATTAAATTTAAGGCTTGTAATTATCTTGGGGTGCTTTAAATCGCTTATGTCAATAATATCCAGAGCTCCCAAATAAGTTGCTCCTTCGGTGTTATAACTTACATATGCAATGTGTTTTATAGAATCTATTGCAATATGTGTAGCTTTTACTAATTCCCCATCAATCTTAGGAGGAGTAATGGTTGCTTGATAGTTAAGTTTTATCTCTTTTTTTTGAGTTTTGGTAACGCTATAACCTATGTCAATTGTATTAATTGATATTAAAGAGTCTTCATCATTTAAAAGTACTCTACTTGAAGTTTGAGGGGATATTTTCTCAATTCTTTCAGGTATAATATATTCTTCTTTTTACAACCAAATAATAAAATAGAAGTAATAGCTAGTGTTGTAAAAAGTGAGTTTTGTTTCATAGGTAAATAAACGATGTCAATTTTTTAAAGTTTCCCACAGTAACAAATTCTTGGGTGTAGAGTAGAAATCTAAACGTGATTCCAGAGTTATATCAAATATATTATGCAGCATTTCTGCTCTTTGGTGTATCAGTCTTGATATTCCTTTATCTTATTGGTGTTCGTTTGATAAAGTTGTATGCCGAAAAACTTAGACAGAAGTTTATACAAACTATTCAGGATGAATTGAGTTCAATTTTATTTTCAGGCGAGGATGTTTTTTCTGAGGCCAGTAATCTTGCAATCTCAAAGTTAAAAGATAAAATATCTGAGAACTCTTCTAGGAAAAAACATTTTATCAATTTGCTTCTAGAATTATCAAAAAGTCTTGATGGTGAAGTAAGAGGTGCGATTGGCTATGTATATTTAAAATGTGACTTATTGCCATTTTCAGAAAGAATATTACATCATGGATCATGGGTAGAAAAAGCTATAACAATTCAGGTTTTAAGTCAGTTGCATATTGATACTGCCTTTGAGTTTATTTCTCTTTTTACCAATGATGAAAACTTATTAATCAGGAGCGAAGCTCAAATTGCTGCTGTTAGGCTTGGGGGGGCAAATTGTTTGAAATTTGTTGATGATCTGGAGGTTAGTTTGTCGGTTTGGCAGCAATTAAGAATATTAGAGGAATTAAAGCATCAAGAAAAGACTATTATTCCAAATTATAAAGTTTGGTTTCTATCAGGCAATGAATCTGTTGTTCATTTTGGGTTAAAGTTAATAGCGGAATTCGGACATTTAGAAGCTTTAGTACATTTCAAATATATTTTTAAAACTGATTCAATTCCATTGAGAAAAAGATTATTGAATACAGTAAGGAAGCTTCAAATTCCTTTTTTTAATAAAGAAGTTCTTCGGTGGAAAAATGTGCCTGATTTAAGGTTGGATGTTATCAAAACTTTGACAGTTACAAACGACAATGAGCAAAATGAGATATTGCCTTTTTTGGAAAGTGAAGAATACAATATTTTTAAAGAATCAGTTCTTTTTTTAAAAAAGAATAATCAAGCAATGTTGGATGAATTTTTAGTGAGACATACTTTAACTGATAATCAGTAAAATATATTAAAACAAGTCAATGACCCAAGAATCTAATTTTGATATAATACTTGAGGTACTTTCCTATTTCTTTCATTACGGCATTTTTTTCTACGCTGTATTTATTAACCTGAGCTCGATTCTTATTAGCTTGAAATTCAATAAATTATGTTGGTAAAAACTTGTTGGGAAATATGGTGATTTGCAGAAAAATAGCGATTTTTATTACTTCTAAACAAATGAAAATCAAATATTTAACATGCAAATCACCAGTGATAAAGCTATCGTGCCTCTTTGTCATTCCTTCCCCTCTAAAGGGGATGTAAATA